>DUER01000057.1 GCA_011192075.1 Dehalococcoidia bacterium
AAAATATGGCGATAACCATAGAGCAATGCGCTATAAGCACTATGGTATCTGGCAGCCTTATACCTGGAAGGACTACTATCTCAGTGTTAAACACCTGGCGCTTGGCCTACTATCCATCGGGTTTGAACCCGGAGATAAGGTGCTCATTATTGGGGATAATGCCCCACAGTGGTATTATGCTGAACTGGCTGCCCAGGCTAACCATGGTGCTTCAGTGGGATTGTACTCAGACCTAATTCCACTGGAGATAAAATACATTGCCGAAAATTCCGAGGCTAGATTTGCTATAGTTGAAGATCAGGAGCAAGTTGATAAGTTTCTCCAAATCAAGGACGAGCTTCCCCTACTCAAAAAGGTTATTTACTGGAGCTATAAGGGACTAGCCCACTATGACGACCACATTTTGGTCGGATATATGCAGGTTCTACAACTAGGGAAAAAATATGAAGAGGAACACCCCGGACTCTTTGAGCAGAATGTGGAAACCGGCAAAGCTGATGACGTCTGCGCCCTCGTTTACACCTCGGGAACCACCGGGGCTGCACCCAAGGGAGCCGTCCACACCTATAGGACGATGAGGACTGGTGCCGACTATCACTTGCATCTCGACCCATGGTATGAGAATGATAATGTTGTCCCCTACCTGCCACCAGCCTGGATGACTGAGCAATGGTTCGGGATTGGTTGCCACCTGCTATCCGCTAGCATCCTGAACTTCGCTGAAGCGCCGGAAACCCAACAGCGGGATACGACGGAAACGGGACCAAGCATTGTAATCTACGGGGCTCGGCTATGGGAGAGTCAGGCAGCTACAGTGCAGGAACGGATTCTTGGCGCTGATGCCATCAAGAGATTTGCCTTCCGTCTGCTAATGCCAATTGGCTATAAGATGGCCGATTTAAAGCATAGAAAGCAAGAGCCAAGCCTGTTGTGGAAAATACTCTATTCTTTGGCTGATATCGCCCTATTTAAACCTATCAGAGACAGCCTTGGTCTGTCAAATGCCAGAATCTGCTATACCACCGGGGCTATGCTCAGCCCAGATGCCTTCAGGTTCTACCATGCCCTAAATCTTCCTCTCAAAAGCCTGTATGGGACAACAGAGGGTGGAGCTCTAACTGGCGTCAAGAATGATGACATCAGTTTAGAGACTGTAGGTCCCGCTCACAAGGGAACAGAGGTGAGAATAAGCGATAATGGTGAACTAATTTATCGGCAGCCTGGTATTTTTGTTGGTTACTATAAGGACCCGGATAAGACTGCCGAGGTACTTAAAGACGGGTGGTTTTATAGTGGAGACAGCGGTTTCATTAGAGAGGATGGACACATTGTATTTGTAGATAGGCTAAAGGACCTTGTTGAGCTGGCCAGTGGCGATAAACTGGCCCCCCAATTTATTGAGAGCCGGCTGAAGTTCAGTCCTTATATCATGGACGCCTGGGTAGTAGGCGGACCGGATAGGAACTACACCTCGGCAATCATAATAATTAACTATGATAATGTCCGCAGGTGGGCTGGACAAAGGAGGGTGGCTTACACTACCTTCACCGACCTTTCCCAGAATCCAGAGGTTTACAGGCTGGTGAAGCAAGATATAGACAGAATAAATCAAGATTTACCGCCTGGTGCCAGGGTGAAGAAATACGTTAATCTGCACAAGGAATTTGACCCAGATGAAGCTGAGTTAACCAGAACCAGGAAGCTGCGAAGGACATTTTTAGAAGAGCGCTACCGCGAGCTTATCGATGCGATCTATAGTGACAGGAACGAGGTTCCGATAGAAGCCCAGGTCGGATACCGTGACGGGCAGATGGGAACAATAAAGACTGCTCTTAGCATCAAGTCTGTTGAAGGAGCTGCCTTGTGACCTTTTTTCTACAATTAGTAGTAACAGGCCTTGCCCAAGGCATGGTCTATGCCCTGATCGCAATCGGCTTTGTGATCATTCTTAAATGTTCTGAGGTGTTTAACATTGCTCAGGGACACTTTGTTCTGATCGGTGGGTACCTGGGCTATACCTTTTTGGTGCCGTTCGGCCTACCGATATGGGCCGCCCTCGGAATGGCGATAGCCACGGCGATCATAATGGGCTTATTAATAGAACGCCTTATCCTGCGCCCTCTGCTGGGTGAGTCAGTACTCGCTGTAATCATGGCGACCATAGCCCTCGCCACGATATTGGGAGGGCTGGCAACCCTTCTCTGGGGTGCCGAATATAAGGCTTACCATGGATTACTGCCGACGATAACCCTGAAGGTAGGCGAGATATCCATACCCTCGGAGTCTTTGATTGGACTTATTGTGTCTATTGCTGTGGTAGCTATACTCATGTTTTTTTTCCGCTATACCAAAATTGGGCTGGCAATGAGGGCCACTGCCGAAGATCTGCAGGTAGTGCAGAGTTGTGGTATCAGGGCAACAACCGTCTATGCTGTCTCATGGGTCATTGCCTGTGTCGTCGGTGTAATCGGCGGCATCCTGTTGGCGGGAGTATCTGGCGCGAATATGGATCTCGCTCATATCGGCCTCAAGGCATTTGCGGTAGTGCTGCTGGGTGGAGTGAACTCTATCGGCGGGGCCATTGTAGCCGGAATAATACTGGGAATGCTGGAAAACGTCGCTGCCGGGTACCTGGACCCACTCCTGCCTGGCGGGGGACTGGCTCAGGTATTCCCATTTCTTGTTATGATCATCGTGCTCATCTTCAGGCCGTACGGGCTCTTTGGTCTGGTCGGAATAAAAAGGATTTAATAAATGGGTTTACGCACTGGAACCTTTCAAGAAAACTACGCGCAGGATATGGCTATCTTCCACTCCAGGCTGAAATGGGGGGTAGTGGTTGCCTTTATCATCTACCTTTTCGCCTGCCCCATCTTTTCTAGTGACAGGATGCTGACCATACTGACCATGATGGGTATTACCGTTATCAGCGTCCACGGGCTCAATATTCTCACTGGATACTGCGGCCAAATCTCCATAGGTCATGCGGGTTTTATGGCGGTCGGTGGTTATACCTCGGCTGTTTTGTGCGCCAAGCTTGGCGTGCCATTCTGGGCGGCCCTCCCCTGTGGTGCCCTGGCCGCGGGAATAGCGGGTTTGATCTTCGGCCTCCCATCCTTAAAGATCAAGGGCTTCTACCTCATTATGGCGACCATAGCCGCACATTTTATCATCATCTGGACCGTCATCCAACTCCGCAGCATCACCGGTGGGGCTGATG
>DUER01000058.1 GCA_011192075.1 Dehalococcoidia bacterium
AAAACAGATAAGGACAGAAAGAGGAGGAGGCTCAAAAGACTGATGCAAAAAATCTTAAGAGCCTTCATTTAAATAGTATCCTCTTCCAATAATCAAGAAACATCGCAAGGTAAACGGATACGGGTATTAAACGAATAGAAGATGCCTCAAGCAAAATAGCCTCACGTTCATTTAGCTTCGGTTGGGACTGTTTCACTTGCTCAGTAGGGGCATAGGCGGCAGAGATTTTTACCCTGTATTCTTCAAGTAAGCGCTCAACATCCTTATCCAAGCGGTTCATACCTCACCATTTCTGCCTATGTTATAACGGTACATAATCATTTGGCATACGAAGCACCTTCAAAGGCAATTATACCATGGGGCTTCCATGCTTGTGGACTATAAAAATTAGACGTTGGTGAGGCTGGAAATAAAACTGGCTCATAGGGTTGGACTCGAACCAACAACCTTGCGATTAATAGCCACTGCAAAAAGGTTCCTTTTTAGTTATATTGACAAACTCCCAAGACAGGACTACATATTTCTGTAAATAGATTTTCACTTTGTGATGAAAAAGTATTGACATTATATCGTTATAAACTATATAATTAGGATAATGGTTGTTAATATTTATAAGTGCTTAAGATGTGGGCATGAGTGGGCTGGTAGGCTTAAAAGAGAGCCTAAAGTATGCCCTAAGTGCAATTCACCCTATTGGCACAAGCTAAAGTGGAAGGGTGTGAAGCAATGAAAAAAGCATTCGTGATAATTCGAGTGAGCGGGAAAGACCAGTTAAAGGGGAACGGGCCAGATGCTCAGTGGGAAGACGATGTTCTGCCCAATGCGCCAGTGCTGGAGCTTGAAGTAAATGAAGAGTACAAGCGGGTGATACAAGAGTCGGCTTCTGGCTGGAATCGCCCTAAGTTTGAGGTTGCGGTGAATGAGGCAATAGAATTATACAAGAGGGGAGAAATTCAGGCGGTGCTGTTCCCCCGTGTTGACCGTGAAACACGCTTCCTTTTTAGCTCTGTGCCTCTTCTCAACAAACTGATGGGAGCGGGACTGGAGGTCTATTTTGCTGAAGAGCAACTATACCTTGACCCTAATGACCCCGACTCTGTCCAACGCTATACGGACAAGGTAAAGGCGGCACAAGACTATATCGCCACATTGAGAAGGAACACCATCAAGGGGCGAGGGAAGAGGGTGAAAAAGGGTAAGCTACCAACTGGCACACGAATGTTTGGCTATATCTATATAAAGGGCAAAGAAGAAGGGGAAGGTATAAGGATTATCAACGAGGATGAGGCAGTCTGGATTCGGCGTTGGCGGAATTGGGTTCTTGAGGATGGGCTAACCATTAATAGAATATCCTTCAGGATGCGGGCCGAGGGAATACCGAAGGCTCCCTCCACCATCAGGGGTATACTGGCTAATCCTGCAATCATGGGTAAGACATACACATATACTTGTTCGTATGAAAAATACACTGCCCCTGATGGTACACATAAAAAAAGACTGGTGAAGAAACCCAGAGAGGAATGGGTCGAGATACCTGACGCAACGCCAGCCATCATATCGAAAGAGGAGTTCCTGGCGATTCAGGCCAAGCTGACGCAGAACAAACAGCTGGGTGGTTGTAAGAACGCCAAGACGAAATACCTATGGGCTGGTCACCTCTTCTGCTGTTTTGACAATAGGCGATACAGGGGTAAGCGAACGACCAACTATAACACAAGGATTCCGGTCGTCTACGAATACTATGAGTGCCCTTGCAAGAACAGGATAGTGTCAGCCGAAAAGTGCCCCAACCGCAGTTGGAGGCGTGAGGAGCTGGACCAACTACTCTGGGATAAAGTAGAGGCTCTGCTATCCCAGCCTGAGGCGGTGTTGGTTGGCATCAAAGCTGTAGAAGCCGACTCGACACAAGCAGATTATTTCATGCATACACTGGCAGATGTTGAAGCAAGGCTATCAGAACTGGAAGAAGAGCAGAAGCAGTTATTAAGACAATCGTTAATGGGATTCCCAGAAGAGCTTGTTATTAAGGAAAATCAGAAAATCAACGATGACCGTACCGTCCCCCTGCAACGCAAGGTCGAACTGGAAGCTAAAATAGAGCAGGCAAAGCAGACTACGATCAACATGGACAATATCAAGCTGGTATGTGATATAGTAAGAAAGAGCCTGGGTAATCTGACTTATGAAGATAAACGATTGGCCATAGAGGCATTAGACATTATGGTCTGGATTAACCATAACGAACTAAGAATGGAGGGATCGATTCCAATTCCTGATGATTTGTCGAACCTATCCATAACATCAAGATGTTCCGGATAGGGAAGGGATAGAGAGGGGATTAGAGTATTGCGCTTATCAATAAGGCTGGGTAATCCTATCACGGGTACCCAGCCTTTCGATTACCGATTGAACAATTTGGACATTCGTCACATAAAGCGGCCGAAAAATGCTTGAATGATATCGCATAAGTGCTATTCTCGACGACAAACACACAATAAGGGCAATACCAAACCCCAAAAACCACAGGTTTACCAGCAATTCAATCTTCATTTCGCCTGAGGTAGCGACAAGGCGATACAGGTTATTTTGTATATTGAAGGTTATGTCCATGAGGCCTAAGAATATCAGGGACCTCGTCGCAAGAAGCGCAAACAGTAAGCCATAGGGCTGTTCTGTTAGCAACCCAATAGCACCTGTACAACACCAGAAGGTGTTTAACACTGGAGTGTACCCCTATGATTGGACAGGTCTATGGTAAAAATGATAAGTTTGATGACGAGCTGGCTGGGGCAGAATGCTCAGAGAGAACGGCGCTTATGAAAGGAGATTTAACCGGCCTTATACGAAGCTCACCGCTAATGCTGTTGAGGAGGCAGCAAGTAGGCTACTAATATAGGCTGGTAATTAATGTGGGCAATACAATATTATGAATAGCCACAAACAGGTTGAAGTTCAGAAAGGGGAAAGGCTAAGGAATAGAGCAATACCTTTGTTAATATTGATTCTAGTTCTAGCAATTACTATTGCTCTCTTTCTTTTCTTCCAACAGAACCTAGAGAAGATAAAGGAATTTCAAAATTTTGGCTATCCAGGAGCCTTCCTTATTAGTCTAGTTTCTACTGCCACTATTATTTTACCTACGCCTGGTCTCCTCTTACTCATCGCCCTTGGTATTGCTTTCAACCCTGTTCTAGTAGGGCTGGTCGGTGCTGTAGGGGGGACCGTAGGTGAGATAACTGGGTATGTATTAGGCCATAGTGGTCGTGGGCTTACCCAGCGTAACAAGCTATTCGTCAAAGCAGAGGGGTGGATGAAGAGAGGGGGGTTTGTGACCATCTTTCTTTTTTCTTTGCTTCCCTTTCTCCCTGTGGATATAGTCGGTATTTTAGCCGGTGCCCTCCGCTTCCCTATTTGGAAGTTCTTACTGGCATGCTTCTTTGGTAAAGCGATATTATATGTAGTCATGGTCCAGACCGGTGGCTGGGGTTGGGAATCTTTGCTACACTAAATCGGTTAGTACTGTATTGGGGGCAGGTTAATTTTGCATCATTTCCTGTTGTACAACCTGTTTTCAGCACAAACGAAGATTGAACTGGATGCGAATGGAAAAATCCCAGTGATTGCAGCGGAAAACACCAAGCCTGATCGATGTATTAACCCAAACTCTAACTATCGCTGAATAGCGGGTAGCTGTAGAGAATTTGAAGGATGCTGACCTGGTAATCAGTTCAGAAGTTAAGGACATTGGTTTCTTGCAGTTTGACAAGGCAGCTCAAGCAATTACAATTGGAGAGAAGGCGGTCAGTCGTGCCATTCAACGTATCAAACAAACGAGTGTTTTATCATAATTCTAGTCCTGGTTCATACCTTAATTCTGGAACTGGATAATGTAATCGTGGGAGAAGTTTCCAAGTCCATCATGGTAATAATCGACTAAGTATGCCGGGTCAATAAAGAACTGGTCAGCGTAGACCTCCCCATCATCTTTATCGTCCCACCGCCAAGGCGCATGGGCCTTATTTTCACCGTAGTTATCGCCTCGGAATGTACCAAACATGTAAAATATATCCGAATCGTGTCTTTTCTCCCACAGCTCACCTATATATACCAAGTCATAGCCCACATTTCTATCATTACCATTCTGAGGTTCCTCCGCTTGTCCTGTATATCTATACACCACACCGTCCCCGCCGGGGAAACCTTTCTCCTCCCAACGTAGGTCTCCGTATACCGCGTGTCCTTCTGCTTTAACGTAGATATAGGGATTATGCGTCTCTAACTCAATGTCGCCATCTATATCCTCGTGCCCTTCTCTAACCCTGTCTGAGAGCGGGCTATCATAATCCTTGTATGAGTAGAGGTTCTCGTGGGCCCGAGTGAGTATAAGGACAAATTGCCCATAACTTCCCCCACTCTTCTGGATTACTAACAGGCAACCCTCCATATCATTTTCATGCTGGTCCCATGTTGCGGTAATATCATCCGACCAATCCCTAGGATGGAAGTCAGCATATCCTATGAACCAATGTGTCATCGTTTCAGTAACCCAATAATAGATATAGGCATTAAGTTCGAATTGCGACAAGTTATCCCAGTTGTTAAGGGGATCCCAGTCACTGTCAAAATCAATGTTAGTTATGTAGTCAGCACGAAAATCGTCGTCATCAGTATCCTGCCACCATATTGGTGCCCAGTACTCGGCCAGTTGAAGATGGGTGGGCTCTGCGGATTCAGTAATAACAACCTGCTGCGCTGTCGCCTGCATGGGAAAAGACTCCATGACAGGTCCCGTAAACCACAATTGCACCCTTTGCTTGGTTTCCAGCACCTCGAAGGCTATTTGACGCAGCTCCTCTCCATCCTGCTCGAAAATCAGCGTTTCGTCCTTTATGGTGACCATATATTTATCAACTAACTTGTCAGCATGTGACTCGACGAGAATTTGGCCAGGTATTCCCTTTTCTCCAATAGGGTGAATTTCAGTTATGAAGCCCGTGAAATCCGCTTCCGTTTCGAGTGCTTTGTGTGCTGAAGCACAACCTACGGTCACTACCATCGATACGATGAGCAACCCCAGTAACCCCAATTGTCTCAGGAACTTCATGCGCTACCTCCTCCTAATCTCGTCTCATAGTAGCCTCTTGGACGAACAATAAAAGACGAGACATAGAGGCTATTTGCTGATGATAAGTAGTAATCGGTATTCGTCGGCTGCTATCTCCTTACCCTCCTCAGGATAAGGTTCCACCTTGAAAGTAAGCTGGTAATCTTTGTAGGTTTCCATAGCGTACTGCTCAGTAAGGCCAGGTTGCGTCAGCTTCAGTTGCTGTGAGGAGCTGTCAACCGAGATTTCCACGAGGGCAATTACTCTACCTTCCCAGACACAGGTCACATCTTTTGGACATCGACTGTCCTCTGACACCGCTACGAACCTGATTTCTAGGTCTTCTCCGGTTATGACAACACTCTGACCTATAGATAAGGAGAACTCCTGACCTAGACTGGCCTTGACCTCACCATTATCAGCACAACTACCCAGCACCAAAACAATAGCAACGGAAGCCAAGAGAAGGTAACTATACTTCCACATTTACCCCTCCTAACAGTCACTATAGCAAAGCAATCCCGAGGACGTAGGGTAGCAAAGCCGGTAAGGCCAATGCTGGATGCCCACGTCGCGTTTTATTGTGACTATCCCAACAGAAGAGATAGTTCGCAAGTCCAAATGACAATATCACGCCTGTCGACAAGATTAGGACCGACCAGAGTGATGGAATCCTTCATGAAACCTTCTTCATTTCTTATTCTCGTTCGTATCTTCTTCCTTTTCAATTTCGATAGTGCATTCTTTAACTAAAGCAGCAATTGCTACGAATGCTGCTAACAACGGAGCTGCCAGTACTACTACTGCAGCCGCAGGAGCATCAATACTCAGCGGAATGTCTATCAATGCTTTCCCCTTATGTATTAAACGAACTCTCCTGGTATTACCCTGACGTACCAGTTCCCTCACTTTCTCAACAAGGCTACTTCTAGATACGGGAAATCTCTCTTCAACAGACATGACTAACGGTCCTCTGCTTTTTCAGATCTTTCTTTAACTAAAGGCATTTCAACCGGGATTTCCCGTGATGATTTACGACCTTCGTACTGAAAAATAAACCATGAGGCTCCCAATTGTTAGCACTACTACCCCACCAGCGAGAAGTCCCACACCAACCCAAATTAGCATGGGAACCTTAGCGCCGACTACTGTGCTCAGATCAACACCAGCAGACCCATCAGTATTCATCAGGACGAGCACATGGTTACCTGTCTCCAGTTCCAACTCCAGAGTCTGGGTACCAGCGCCATGTGTTGACGCTGTCCAGAATGTTTCGGAGGTGGGAATTACAGGTTCAGAAATGCCCGTATGATGGCTATAATCCACTTCAGTGGGGTAAATATCGAATTGAGTGATCTCATCATACTCGACACCACTGAGATAGGCTTTCACATCCGACTCATCGGCTACTCCAATAAAGATTTGTTTCGCCGAATCGTTGTTTGAGCCCTCTATCTTAAAGGTGGCTAGGTCGTCCCAATCCCATAGCCACGCCGTCTTTAAATCTATATCAGCGGCCGGGGTGACGATGGCATAGGAATCTCTTTCAAGCTGGACGGTATCTGTAGTATAAAACCCTTCACTATCTTTGATGGTATTGTTCGCCCAGATTATAACCCCGCCACCGGCTATGAGACCAAATGACACCAGTAGTACGATGACTCCGAACACCAGAAGTACGATCTTTCCTGCACTCATAATAATGCCTCCTAATTGTTTACTTTAATTCATCATAATAGGTATCAATGAGACTAGCCTCAACTCTTCCCGATTCTGAACATCTTTGTTCCACAGACGGGACATGTTCCCTGTGTAGCCGGCTTAGCATTCTTCATAGTTATGGCCTTGGCATCTTTCATTTCTCTTTTGGTACGGCATTTTACACAGTACGCTTGCATTTGTTTACCTCCTTTTTTGTTATTAACGATAAACCATTATTCGTCGTGATGGCAACAGTAAATTACCTATAAACAACCTATAAGCTGCGGTGTTACCCATCCAACATCTCATGACTCGCGGGTACAAGATATTGGGGTTAGCGAAAAGGGCTACTCCGGGAGCCAAACACTGCACGTAACTTATGATGTTCCAGAAGGACCTGGTTATTGTCCCATGACTTGACAAACTATTTGTAATAAGGACAATTTGGTCTCTTGATCTCTGCATAAGTTGTAATACCCCGACTACAATTGCACCTATCCCTATTGTCTATCTAATAACATCAGGTCACGCCAACACCACGATACCAGCAATAATCCAGATAATCCAACTCCACCTCACAGTTTGTTCCCTCCTTGTCATTGAATTTGAGTGATAATGTTCCTAATAGAACAAAATTTATACAATGTTAAGTGCTTGCAGAGTATTTGTCAAGACCTATGCAATGTAGTATGAGCTGAAGGTGAGGTCAAGAGGCTAACATCGTGTTTACTCTTGCTTGGCTGGTCTGGATGGTTAAAATAAATATCAGCTTGACAATCATTCATCCACATTGCTAGTATGAGAGCAGCCTTTAGATTTAATTGGTCAGCAAGCTAGCAATGCCCAGATTATTAGACAAAATAGATAACCCTACTGATTTGAAAGGGCTGACGCAACACGAGCTTAAACAGCTAGCTTCTGATATCAGAGAAGAGCTAGTAGCTGTAGTTTCTACTAGTGGGGGTCATCTAGCCTCTAATCTGGGTGTGGTTGAGCTTACTATAGCTTTACATCGCGTATTTGATAGCCCACGCGATAAGATTATCTGGGATGTCGGGCATCAAAGTTACGTTCATAAGCTACTTACCGGGAGGAGGCAGCGCCTCGCTTCCCTCCGTCAATACGGAGGACTATCCGGATTTACCTGTCGTAGTGAGAGTGAGCATGACCCGTTTGGCGCTGGTCATGCTAGCACTTCGGTCTCTGCTGCCCTTGGTATAGCTATTGCCCGTGACCTTGCAGGTGATAACTACCATGTAGTTGCTGTTATTGGTGATGGGGCCATAACTGGGGGCATGGCTCTTGAGGCACTTAATCAGGTAGGGCATCTGGGCTCTAGACTCATTGTAGTTTTGAATGATAATGGGATGTCGATTTCACCCACTGTTGGTGCTCTAGCTAAGTTGCTAGATAAAGTGCGATTTGACCACCGTTACCACCAGGCAAAGGAGACAAGTAGACGCGTACTTACTACATTTCCCTTAGGTAGTAGGCTATGGCAGGCAAGCCAGCAGGTTAAGGGTAGATTCAAGGGCTTAGTTATACCAACGATGGTCTGGGAAGAACTCGGCTTCACCTATATGGGACCTATTGACGGCCACAACATTCGTGAACTCGAAATAGCTCTTACCCAGGCACGGGAGTATTACTTTAAGCCAATCTTTATCCATGTCGTTACTACCAAGGGTAAAGGCTATACTCCAGCCGAGGATGATGCTGTTTACTTTCATGGTGTTCCGGCTAAGGGTATAAGCACTAAGGCGATACCGACTTATAGCGAGATATTTGCTCAGACTGTACTTCGCTTGGCTCGCGAGAATCCCAATCTGGTATCAGTTACCCCGGCTATGCCTGAAGGGAATTGTTTAAGTATTGTTGAAGCTGAGTTTCCGCAGCGTGTGTTTGACGTCGGAATCTGTGAGCAACACGCTGTTACCTTTGCCGCTGGACTAGCCACTCAGGGTTTTATCCCTGTTGTAGCTATATACTCTACATTCCTTCAACGCGCTTTCGACCAAATTATACATGATGTCTGCCTTCAGGATTTGCCAGTTATTTTTGCTATTGACCGTGCCGGCATTGTCGGTGACGATGGTAAGACCCATCAAGGTGCCTTTGACATTTCTTATCTAACACTAATCCCTAATCTGATTGTATCGGCACCTAAGGATGAAAACGAGCTTCAGCACTTGCTTTATACTGCAGTGAAGTCACGCCATCCTATGGCTATCAGATACCCGCGTAATTCTGGGTTAGGAGTAGAATTAGATACGGAGCTACATGAGATTCCTGTAGGTAAAGGGGAAATAATAAGGCACGGAGAGGATGTAGCTATATTAGCCATAGGGGCTATGGTAGCTCCTGCTCTTGAAGCTGCCCAGGAGTTAACTTCGAGCGGGATTGAAGCTACGGTAGTTAACGCTCGGTTTGCCAAGCCGCTAGACTCTGAACTTATAATAGACCTGGCTAGCCGTATTAAGCGCATAGTTACGGTTGAGGAAGATGCTCTTAGCGGTGGCTTTGGAAATAGCATAGCCGACCTCCTTCAAAAATCGGGTATACTTAGTACCCAGATAAAAAGCATTGGTATACCTGATGAGTTTGTGGAGCAAGGTAATCAAGCTGTCCTTCGCTCTAAGTACGGTCTTGACGCTAAAGGGATAGCTCAACAGGTCTTAGCTTTACTTCGTAAGCCTAGTCCTAATTCTTTATCTTTGGGTAGTCTTAATATTTAGGGAGAACAAATGGATAAAATGACAGTCAGGGACATGGAAGTTAATGGCAAAAGGATCCTGGTTAGGGTTGACTTCAATGTTCCTTTAGATGAAGAAACCAGGGCCATCACTGATGATAGTCGTATCCAAGCCACATTACCTACTATTAAATATCTTATTGAGCGAGGAGCCAAGACTATTCTATGCTCCCATCTAGGTCGACCCGAGGGGAAAGTGGTTGAGGAACTACAAATGACTCCTGTTGCCCAGCGCTTGTCACAATTGCTAGGAAATGAAGTTCAGACTACTGTGGGCTGTATTGGTCCCGACGTGGAGAAAGCCGTAGAAAAATTAAGTGGTGGTGATGTGCTACTTTTAGAAAATCTGCGTTTTCACCCGGACGAGGAGGGAGACAGCAATGCCTTTGCTCAAGTTTTAGCTCAGTTAGCTGACCTATATGTTAATGATGCCTTTGGTGTCAGCCATCGCTCACACGCTTCAATAGTAAGTATTACTAATTATTTGCCGGCGGTGGCTGGTTTACTGGTGGAGAAGGAGCTTAATACGCTAGGTGGTATCCTGGAAAATCCGGCTCACCCCTTCACTGAGCTTATTGGTGGAGCCAAGGTGAGCGATAAGATTGGCCTCTTGGAAAATACTATGAGCAAGGTAGACTGCCTTCTAATTGGTGGTGGTATGGTAGCTACCTTCTTAAAGGCTAAATCCTATGAGACGGGTCTATCATTGATTGAGGTAGACAAGCTGGACACTGCTATCGGTTTAATGGAAAAAGCGACAAGAAATGGGGTGCGCTTGTTGCTCCCGGTTGATGTGCTTGTTGCTAATGAAATTAGTGCTGAAACTAAAGCCAAGAGCGTGTTTATAGAGAATATACCACCTGATTTGAGGATTGTAGATATAGGTCCTCAAACCATTGAAAACTTCTCTCGAGAATTACGACGCTGCCAAACAGTTTTCTGGAATGGGCCCATGGGCATATACGAGATACCTCAATTTGCCGAGGGAACAAAAAGTATGGCTAGACTTTTAGCCAGTCTTGATGCTACTACAATTATTGGAGGAGGCTCCACGGCTGAAGTGGTAACAGAGATGAAACTGGCCGATAAGATGTCTTTTGTCTCTACCGGGGGTGGTGCTTCGCTTAGATTCTTAGGCGGTAAAAAATTGCCTGGTGTGGAAGTATTATTGAATAAAAAGTCGTAATTAAGGGCAGGTTGAAAAGGCTTTGAAACTAGGTGAAAATCATGCTTCTGTAACCAATCCGCTTCAACTATACCGACGTAGCTCGAAGGGGTGTAATTACTTAATGAGGTTCATATGATTAACTTGGAGTTAATAAAGTCTATTTCTAACCCCTCACCGAGCAAGATTGTATTAGTGGTTATTGATGGCTTAGGCGGATTGCCCAGTCCCGAGACAGGAAAGACGGAGTTAGAGACTGCTAATACCCCCAATCTCAACCGATTGGTAGCTAAGGCTATATGTGGTCTTACTGACCCGGTGAGCCCGGGGATAACCCCCGGTAGTGCTCCAGGTCACCTGGCACTATTTGGTTATGACCCGGTCACCTTTAGCATTGGTCGGGGTGTGCTTGAGGCAATTGGCATAGGTTTCGACCTTCAATCAAGGGATGTAGCAGCTCGAGGAAACTTTTGTACTGTGGATGAAACAGGCTTGATTATTGACCGTAGGGCAGGTCGTATCTCTACTGAAAAATGCACCGAGCTATGTCAGTTACTGGATGGACTAGGAATAGATGAGGCTAAAATCCTTGTTCGCCCGGTCAGGGAACACCGTTTTGCAGTAGTATTTCGGGGAGAAGGTCTGGCTTCCGATGTAGGCGATTCTGACCCTCAGCAAATAGGGGTAGCTCCTAAGCCTATTACTGCCCTAAGTCCGGAAGCTGGCAGGCTCGCCAGTGCTGCCCATCAATTTGTAGCTCAAGCCAAGACGGTTCTATTTGAGTATTATCCTGCCAACATGGTTCTTCTCCGCGGCTTCTCTAAGCTGCCACACTTGCCTACTATGGGCGAGATTTATAAATTAAAGGCAGCAGCCATTGCCAGTTATCCTATGTACCGGGGGCTAGCTAAATTGGTGGGTATGGAGGTTCTGGACACAGGAACTAGTATTGAGGACGAGTTGGCCACGTTGAAACAGAACTATACTAACTATGACTTTTTCTTCCTGCATATAAAAGGGAGCGATGCTGCCGGTGAAGATGGTGACTTTGCTAGGAAAGTCACCATTATAGAGCAGGTTGATAACGTTCTCTCAGAGCTAATAAATATTGAGCCTGATGTCATTGTGGTTACTGGCGACCACTCAACACCAGCCTTGCTTAAAGGGCATAGCTGGCATCCGGTGCCTATCCTCTTATATTCTAAATGGTGCCGTCCTGACAGGGTAAGCGAGTTTTCTGAGTCGGCTTGTCTTTCCGGAGGATTGGGACGCCTCCCAGCGACACAGGTCATGCCCTTGGCTATGGCTAATGCCCTTAAGCTGGCTAAATTTGGTGCTTAGCCGCTTATCAGAGAAGATTTGATGGGGTAAAGCCCCTCAAAACTAAGGGAGAACAAAATGCGGGTGCCTATGACTGCTGGCAATTGGAAGATGAACACCACAATAAGAGAAGCCACCGACTTGGTCAGTGAAATGCGCCCGTTACTCGACCAGATAGAGAATATTGACAAGGTAATTTGCCCACCCTTTATTTCTCTAGCTGCGGTGAAAGAGCTAATTAGAGGAAGTTCAATAAAACTGGGGGCACAGAACGTATACTTCGAGGAAGAGGGAGCCTATACCGGAGAGATTTCTCCACTAATGCTCGCTGACCTGTGCGAATTTATCATCATAGGGCACTCTGAGCGCAGGCAGTATTTTAATGAGACTGGGGAGCTGGTTAACAAGAAAATTTTGGCAGTGCTGAGGGCTGGTCTCAAGCCTATTCTATGTATCGGGGAAAGATTAGAGGAGAATGAGGCTGGTAAAACAGAGGAAATACTAGCTGAGCAGCTGAGGTTATCTCTAGCTGGGGTAGATTATCCCAGAAGCTTAATTATAGCCTATGAGCCGGTTTGGGCTATCGGCACCGGCAAGGCAGCTAACAGTAAGCAGACGAATGAAACTATCGGTTTCATTCGTTGTAAAATTGCTAAATTATATAGCGATGAAATTGCACAGAATATGCGTATCCTCTATGGCGGTAGCATCAATGCTGACAATATTGCTGAATTTGTCCAGCAACCTGAGATAGATGGTGCCCTTGTCGGCGGGGCAAGCCTGAAAGCAACTGAGTTTGTCAGCATTGTAAAGCAAACCTCACAAATTAAAGGTCGCTGAGGGAAGTTTGCTGGTGACAAACCACGCCAATTCATGAGTATAAAGCGATTGGCTAAGCATATCCCTGAAGAAGAGAAAGTGAGAATAGATGAGGAATCTTAAGAATCCTCTGGTAGCTATAGTTGGTCCTACTGCTACAGGTAAGAGCCAGTTGGCTCTTCACCTAGCTCAGACCTTTGACGGAGAGATAGTGACTGCTGATAGCCGACAGGTATATCATCATATGAATATTGGCACTGCAAAACCTAGCCCTGAAGAACTAGCCCTTGTCCCTCACCACTTGATTAATATTATTAATCCTGATGAGAATTTTAGCCTGGCCCAATATCAAGGACTAGCCTACCGAGCTATTAGCGATATTCAAGAGGGCAATAAATTAGCCTTGTTAGTGGGTGGTAGCGGACTATATATCTGGTCAGTAGTGGAAGGCTGGGGGATACCACAGGTCCCGCCTAACCCAGAATTTAGGCAGAGCCTAGAGGAGGCAGCCAAAGCGGATAAGGATGAGCTTCACCAGCAACTGATGAAGGTTGACCCAGTATCGGGGCAACGGATTGACCCACGTAACATCCGCCGTGTAACAAGGGCCATTGAGGTGTATAGCAGCACCCGGGTTCCGTTTTCCCAGTTTCAGCGTAAGCAAGCTCCACCTTTCAACATCCTCATCGTAGGTCTAACGGCAGATAGGGCAGAGCTATATCGTAGAATTGATGTAAGGATTGATGAGATGATAGAACAGGGCTTAGTTGAGGAAGTGAAAAAGCTGGTCAATATGGGTTATGACTTTGATTTGCCAGCTATGTCTGGTATAGGCTATAAGCGAATTGCCATGTTTCTTAGAGGTGAGATGACCTTGTCTGCTGCCATACAGCAAATCAAGTTTGAGACCCACCGATTTGTCAGGCACCAATATAACTGGTTTCAGTTGAACGATGACAGGATACGCTGGTTTGATATACTGAACGAACCGGACTCAAAAATCACAGAGCTAGTGGCTAAATTCATAGAGGGTGAGTAATTAAGGGAGTTTTTTGAGGGGCTGTGCCCCTCTAAGAAATTATCTTCCCCTTCCCCTTATTAAGGGGAAGGGGATAAAGGGGATAGGGTTTAATATGAATTTCACCAAGGTACAAGGGGCTGGAAATGATTTTATACTGGTGAAGACCAGTGATATGCATCGTGATTGGTCATCAGTGGCTAGGGCTATATGTGACCGTCACTTTGGTGTCGGTGGTGA
>DUER01000059.1 GCA_011192075.1 Dehalococcoidia bacterium
GGGAGGACAGTGCTCCAGCCAGTTAAAGGATGCTACCAAGCTATTCAGGCTTATATTCTGGAGCCCTCTTGTAAGCACTTTTATAGTCAGGATTCTCCAGATACGGGCATGAATCACCACAAATTTTTACATCGGAACATTTAACGGTGAAACTCCCATCATCATGTTTAAGAATAAATGCAGTCACATGCTTTATGGGACAGCTGACACGGCGTTTTTCAATCATTTTAGCCATTTAGTCTCCCTTACTCTCCGATAAGCGACCTCAACTTTGATATACGGTTACTTCTCTTCTTGGCTACCAAGATAAAAGACCGGGGAACGTCTGCCATTAGAGACTTTGATTGTTCGGCCGCATCGGAATAAAACTTTATTATCTTCTCTTCTATCTCTACCGCTCTGTTTAAAGCGTCAGAATAGCCTGCATTCTCCGCCAGTTCCGTTTCAAATGTGTACTCGACCGGATTCGTATCAAAGGCAAAACAACCCTCAATTGCATCGGAGATAACTCCATAGTATGACCTCTCAATCTGTACTATGTTTTTCTTATTCTCTTTAGCAAAAGAGAGGAAAACATCTTCGTCTTTAGCATATTTCTGAGACAAATTCTCATAAAAGCTCGCCGATTCGTTTTCAAGTTGCCTGGCAAAGCTGATAACCTCAGAACACGTATGTAGCATCATTTGCGGTCACTCCTTTCCTATATCCATCTCTGGATGACAACTTTGCTTTCGGTAAAGAAACGAATGGCTTCTTGGCCTTGTGTGTGTAGTACGCCGAAGAATGAATCCTTCATGCCGCTAAATGGGAACCATGCCATAGGTGCCACTACTCCGATATTTATGCCAATGTTGCCGCTGACAACCCTGTACTGAAATTCCCTGGCATTCTTACCACTTGAGGTAAAGATAGCATGAGCATTGGCAAAGGAGCAGTTATTACACATTTCTATTGCTTCGTCCAGGTTTTTCGCCCGCATAACGCTCATTACTGGCCCGAAGATTTCCTCGCTACTACATTTCATATCTGGAGTAACACTCTCCAGAATTGTCGGACCAAGGAAGCATTTATCAGGCCAGTCACCATGAATCTTTAGCTCTTTTCTACCATCAAGCCTGATTTTTGCCCCTTGCTGTATGCCACTTTCTATATATCCCATGATTCTCGTTTTTTTCTCTTCATCACGCACCGGTCCCATCTGAACTGCTTCATCAAGTCCATTGCCAATGATTATCTTAGCTGCTGTATCGGCAACTCCATCCATAAACTTGTTGTAGAATCCATCATCTTCACCAACAATCACAAGATTGGCACCTGACAAGCATCGTTGACCTGCATTGCCAAAAAATGAGGTCATAAGAGCTGGTATGGTTGCTCTTACATTACAATCTGGCATTATTACCATATAGTTTTTGGCACCACCCTGAGCAATAACTCTCTTGCCTGTGGCACCACAGCTCTTGTAAATAAATTTTGCTGTAGGAGTGGAGCCGACGAAGGCTATCCCTTTAATGCCCGGGTGGTCGAGCATCCCGTTTACCACAGTTCTGCCGCCATGGACTACATTCCACACACCCGGCGGGAAACCAGCCTCATCTGCTAACTCAGCCAGCCTTGTTTGGCTATTGGGGACTTCACTCGAGGGTTTGATTATAATGCAGTTTCCAGTAGCCAAAGCGTACGGTGCCGACCAGAGTGGAATCATGAAGGGGAAGTTAAAGGGACCTATTATCCCAAAAACTCCTAAGGGTTGTCTGATTATCCACTCATCTATGCCCGGTGCGATATCCTCGGAATAGGGACCTTGCATCAATGTCGGAATCCCACAGGCAACTTCCACATTTTCTATCCCACGCCTTGTTTCTCCTCTTGACTCGTCTATCGTCTTGCCGTGTTCTTGTGTCTGGATCCTGCTGACTTCATCAAAGTTTTCTTCTAATAACTCTTTGAGTCTGAAGAGATACCTTGCCCTGGCGACTGGAGCTGTTCTTCTCCAGTCAGGGTAAGCCTCTTGAGCCGCTGCTACTGTGGCATCTATTTCATCTTTGGTTGAGATTGGGACTCTTGCGATTATCTTGCCTGTTACTGGATTCACCACATCTCTAATCTCACCTTTGGATTCAACCCATTCTCCATTAATATAGTTTTTAAGCTTTAATACCTCTTTTATTGGTTCCTCTAGAAGTGCCATGCCTGATGTCCTCCTTTCGATTCATCTTACCGAACCAGAGCAAACCACGCAAGAAAAACGTAGGACTGGGTAATTAAAATTGTATATCGTCTGCAAAAGGGAGACACTTTGGTGCTAAAAGTAATGGATGCTTTGGGGACTTGAGCGGCTCCGGCAAAACTATATCTCAGTTATGCTTATTCTTTAAGGCTTTCCCACCTTCACCGATAACACTACCGGCTGACCATCCCTAACTCTTTGTAGCGCCTTTCTGATGGCAAGTTGTAGGGAGTCAGGGTCTTCTACCGTTTCTCCCCAGGCACCACTGGCTTGGGCAACCAGGGCGTAGTCAGGCGGTGATGAGAACGACGTCCCCAATCTTTCATCAGTCTTTGCAAAATAAGATTCCGGACCATAGTTGGTATTCAGTATCCAATCAATAGCCCGGTATCCCTCGTTATCAACAACTATGTTGAGGAAGGGTGCATTATATCTACTTGCTGCCCAAAGAGCAGCTATGGGGTGACCATAAAGAAAACCACCGTCTCCCGTGACACAAACCACAGTACTTTCTGGAGACGCTAGCTTGATACCAAGGGCACCGCCTAATCCCGCTCCTAAATTACCAGCACCGGTAAAGGTAGTGCCCGGTTTGGTGCGGCGGAGATACCGTGCCATTGTTGGGCTGACCGTGAGCGCTTCGTCAAAAACAATGGTGTCCTCATCTACCTCTTGAGCAAGGCAATAGGCGAACCATTCCGGTGAAATAGGTCGTTGCTTAGCCTTGTCCTTGAGCTCACTTTGATATTGAGCTCGTCGTACTTCCTGCTCTCTCTGTAAGTGCTGAAAACGCTCTTGGAAGCGAGCCCTATCTTTCGAGGTACTCAACTCTGAGACTATCTCATAGAGGGCTGGAATTACCTTACTTGAATCGGCTTGAATACGGAGATCGGCAGGGAAATTCCATAAAGGCAGACTAGCCTTGA
>DUER01000006.1 GCA_011192075.1 Dehalococcoidia bacterium
AGTGCCATAATTGGTGCCTTTATCGGTGGCACGACTATGAGGGGATTTACTGCCCTGGTAGATCCTATGGCTGCTACAATGGGTTGGAGCTATGCCCAAATTTCGCTGGCAATGACTTTTCGAGGGGTCGAGAGCGGTGTTATGAATCCATTCATGGGAGTGGTGGCTGATCGTTGGCCAGCCAGAAGGCTAGTGTTCATTGGAATCACCGTAATTGGACTGGGGGTACTTTTCTTGAGTCGAGTTAACAGCCTGCCTATGTTCTACCTAAGTTTTATCATTATAGGTGTAGGTGGTTCTCTTGGCATGCAGGTGGTTCCAATGACAGTGATTGCCAGATGGTTTAGGAGAAATTCAGGCAAGGCCTACGGTATAATGGCTGCAGGTGTTGGTGCTAGTGGATTCCTAGTTCCCATAGTAACCATGTTGATCGACACCTATGGTTGGCGAGCCTATTTGGTTATGGTGACAGTTGGTGTTTTGGTTATTGGCCTACCATTGTCTTTCGTTTTCCGTAACCGACCAGAGGATTACGGCCTTTTGGTCGATGGGAAACCACAGGATGGTTTAGATAATTCCCACAGACTGCAGACTCAAGATGTCAGCATGGGGGTCAAGGAAGCACTAAAGACGCGGGCTTTTTGGTGTATCGGTATGGCATTTATGCTACAAATAGCAGGGGGTAGTGCAGTGCTGCTACACATAATGCCCTACCTAGCTAGCCTTGAAATAGAAAGGTCAACGGCTAGCATGATAATAATGTTTATCTCTATTGTAAGTATTCCGTCACGCTTTGTGTTTGGCTGGTTGAGTGACATTTTTAGGAAGAGTTACCTTATTGCTGTGTCCATGGTTTTAACAAGTATCGCATTGTATCTTTTTTCGATTATTGATGGTAGCTCCTTTGGGTTAATCATTGGGTTTGTTATTGTTTATGGTTTCGTTGTTGGTGCGTATATTTCGCTTATGCCACCTATTATTAGGGAATATTTTGGCACCAAGAAGTTTGGGACTATTTTCGGATTGACAAGTATCTTTATTACCATCGGGGCAATTACGGCCCCACCGTTGGCAGGCTGGGTTTTCGATACCCGCGGTGTTTATGACCCAGTATGGTTAATATTCAGCGGTGTCTGTGTGCTAGGGGCAATTTTGATGTTGACCATACCACAAGCTTCCAAGAGCCTAAAGCCAGCTACGAGCTAACCGACCCCTGTCAAAGGCCACATGGGTAATGAATGGAATACCAGCTATGTAAAGGGAGTTACCACGAACGCTTCCTCGGGTCGGTTATTACAAGTGGTGTCATTTTGGGTTGACATCCACACCTTCACCTCACCTGTCCTTTTTCAGAGGCAATATACCTTTAGCCAGGTCACCCTCCGGGTGGTGCCGGTTCGGGCCATAAATCTTTAGCCACGTCATCAAGCCCTAATTCCAGCAGCTTTTTCTTACTCGGCTTGGTTGTTACCCGCTCCCAGTCCAGGGCTCCAAGGTTCCAGTAAATTTCAGCCTTAATGTCAACCGTCACCTGAGCGTGCGGACCTGCCTCATGAGGAGGGTTACCAATTATTCTGGGGTGTACCTCCCGCTCTAGAGGGTTTATACCCTCCCGCAAGTTGAAAACATGCCTCATATTGGTAACTCTTTCACCTACCTTAAGCAGCTCATCCATGGAACGGTTCCAGCCAGTTACCGCACTCATGAATCCCATTAAATATTTATCAGAGTCCTTTATTCTGGAGTAGCCACCTTGAAAGCAAAACCCAGCCACGTTTATGAAATGCGGTTGGAAACCACTGGGTCCAAAGCCCTGAATATGGCGGCCAGGAGTGGCATCCATCTGGTAGCGTGCGGCAGAGCCCCTGTCTCCCATTTGAGGTAAACTTAACTTTGGGTCAGCCATTCCCAACTCCTGGCCTGCAATATGTACAGCGTACTGCTCAGTACCCCTACCTATCCTCTCCGCTGCCACCTTTACCCCATCAGCGAGGATATCACCAAAACCTTCCCTCCTGGCTATCTTCTCGGTCATAGCGACAATAGCCTGATGGTTACCCCAGGTTAGCTCAATACCATCGGTATCTGCCTTGTTGATGAGGCCATTCTCATAGCACTCGATGGCAAAGGCAATCGTAGTGCCAGCGGAGATGGTATCAAGTCCATAGTGGTTACATATGTCATTAGCCATAGCTATTGACTCGGCATTGTTGTTAAGGCACATTGACCCGAAGGCAGCTAGGGTTTCGTATTCTGGTCGGCGGGCACCGGCCCGGTACTTGTATTCTCCTGCTCCCTCTTTTAAGATCCCCTTACAGCCAAGGGGGCAGTGCCAGCAGCCCTCATTCCTATCCTGATTTGCTGCTGCCGTCTCACCGCTGACACCAGAATGGTCGGGGAAGTCGACAATGGCAACACCACCCCAGTTCTTGATAGGGGCAACACCCATTTCAATAGCGGGTATTATCCCAGCACTACTACCATACTTATGCTGATGTTCTAAGAATGACGACCCCGGTAACTGAATTCCCTTCAACTCAGATGTAAACTCTCTTCTTAACCTGTTGGCAGTCTCACTATCAGCAATAGGAACCTTCTGGCTTCCGGTTACCGCCACTGCCTTGAGCTTTTTGGAGCCCGCTACTGCGCCTAAACCGGAGCGTGCAGCAGCGGAGCCTCTCTTTGTTACAATACATGAGATGAGCGAAAGCTTCTCTGCAGATGGGCCGATGCAGGCGGTGCGGGTTTGTTTCCCATGTTCAGCACGCAGTATATCCTCGGTTTCAAAGGTGTCCTTCCCCCACAGGTTGGCGGCATCTCTAATCTCCGCTTTACCTTCATTGATGAAGAGGTAAACTGGTTTTTCTGAAACTCCGGTAACGAATATACCATCGTAACCAGCGAACTTGAGGTAAGGGCCAAAATCTCCTCCCGAATTGGCATCTCCCCACCCGCCAGTTAGAGGTGATTTGCCCATTAAGGCATACCGGGAGCTACCAATAGCCGGGGTACCCGTAACAGGGCCGGTCATGAAGCCGAGAGTATTTTCCCGACCCAGAGGGTCAACTCCAGGCTTTTGCCGGCTATAGATAATTCTGGCGCCTATACCATAGCCGCCGATGAAGTCGCAGCAGAGCTTTTCCTCCAGCACCTCATCCTTTAGCTCACCTGTCGAAAGATCCACAAAAAGAATCTTTCCCATATAACCTCTCGCCATATTTCACCTTCCTTTCTTATTTGGTAAGATTGCCACAGAGAGTACTATACTATCAACGCCATGAAGGGATTATAAAGTAAAGGGATAGATATTTTAACCCCATCCCATTTTATAAGCCACTATGAGTGGTGATAATTTCCTCACCCATATGTTAATCCCTGTTCTAACGATAGTCAATACTTGATAGGCTCCCGAAAGCTTCAGACTGCATCCATTCATTGAGTAGGGAAGGTGTCATCTTTGGGATAGGCATACAAGTATCAATTAGCAGTTAATATTATAAGCTTGAGTGCTGGAGAAGATTAGCTTGACCACTCTGCGTTTCACAGTTCTCGATCCTTATGAACGAGCACAATACATTGACAATCCAGGGATTTCATGTTAATATTTTCATAATTTTTTGGATAGGAGATAAGCAAAATGATTATTGATTTCCATATTCACATTTGGGCAAAAGGCACCCCCTTTTATCAAGGAACACCCGAAGATTATGTAAAGAAGATGGACCAACTGGGCATAGATAAAATGGTCATTCTGGGGGTTGACCATGGCAAACATGACACGGG
>DUER01000060.1 GCA_011192075.1 Dehalococcoidia bacterium
ATTGGGATGCCGAGCGACTTCCATCAGCTTGGGCGATAACATGCACATCGAGCAATCATTAGTAGGAAAGGTCTTATCCAGTTGGGCCATCCGTCCGCCGATAGCCGATGATTGCTCCACGAGGTAGGCCTTGAAGCCCATATCGCCAAGGTCAATTGCAGCTTGAATACCGGCGATGCCTCCACCGATTACTAAAACCGATTTATTCATTATTGTGTTCTTAGACAAATACTATTTTGACCTCTGCAGTTGAAGATGACTAAGGCAAACTCTGAATTAGATGCCTAAACAAACTCATACTCTCAATGGCGACTTCGCTGAAATCCTTCCGAGAAACGCAAACTAGTCCGCTCGCCCTAGGTTGATACGCTGTCCAGTAGTTTTTCACGTTAGCGAATCTCCTGCATTTGCTTATCGACTTCAGTGTGTTTCTGTAGTTGGCACTTTAAGTGCCATTCCGAATACTCTATCTCCTGGAGGAGCCTTGTATAATCTTCGTCCAATTTCGAAATCGAAGCGGATTCTCTAGATGAGCCACGAATAGTTTCAGGCCAGTATCTACATTGCTACATATGTTTATCTTTACTAGCTTAAAGGGACGATTTATTAATCTGCTTACTATATTATGATTATGACAAACTCGAGCTACGCTGTCAAAAAGGGATACGCTAAACCTAATTCACCAAGTTAGCATTGGATCAGGATAACAATAGATATAAGTTCTCAGCAATAGTACGACAAATGGAAAGGTGAGGAGTGAAGACACAGATATTGACAAAGGTGCTGCCACGTGCTAACCTTGGCCTAATCTCAGGCTTGACAATGGTGGCAATGTATACAAATATCCAGGTATTTTCCACAGAGCTCATATATATATCCTGCTGGGAAGTAAGGCATTTGGGGTGTGGTTTGAGGAGGCAATAGAGGGGAATATTGTTCCTCGAGGTGGTCAGCGATATTGTACTCCGGCTATAAAGCCAGTACTCATCTTCTGTATTCTAAATACTGAGGAGGTAATGCCTATAGCAAAAGAGAGACAGAATACCTGTGTAGTAATAATCTGAAAGACTTTTAATAAAAGGAGAAGGAAATGAAGAGATTTATAATACCGTTGCTAACGGTAGCAGTCGTAATCGGCGTAGCATTTGCCGGGTGTGTGGCACCGAGCCCGACACCCGAGCCAGCACCAACACCCGAGCCAGCACCAGCACCCGAGCCAGCACCAGCACCCGAGCCAGCACAAGGACTTGATGAATGTAGAGCCGTGCCTGCACCTGAAGCTCCATGGGACGTCGCAGGTTACTACCCCATTTCCTTGGAGGGAATGGAAATCGACATCGTTTACCTGATGCTCGCTCACCCGGTATCAATGAATTGGAAGGCGGGCATGGAGCGTGAAGCGGCGAAGTATGGCTTCAACTTAAATCACTTCGACTCTAACTTTAGTACGGAGGTAATTAGTGATAGCGTTGATGCTTCCATCGCACGAGGGGTAGACCTGATAATAATCTCGCCTGTGGATGCGCCATCGGGTGCGCCCGTGGTAGAGAGGGCCCAGGCTGCTGGTATTCCGGTATTATTGTTCTTGAACCAGTGTGATGTTCTTCCTGATGTCTCAGTAATGGTAGACCATTATGCGAATGGAGTGGCATCGACCGAGCTTCTAGCGGAGGCCCTTGATTACAAGGGAGAAGTGGGAGTGGTCATGGGTGACAATGTTCATCCCACCGGTATAGCGCGGGTGTCGGGCTTCAGGAATACCATTGACAAGTACCCAGATATGGAAGTTGTCTTTGATGTGGACGCTGCTACAGCCCCTTGGAGTAGAGACGGTGCCTATGAGGCGATAAAGGGAGTTTTAACGGCTAACCCAGATATAGATGGTGTCTTCGCGGGTGATGACGAAATGGGAGTAGGCGTCGCTCTGGCACTTGAAGAAGCCGGGAAAACAGGTGAGATAGTCCTCGTTGGCCTTGGCGGCGAATTATCCGGGCTTACAGCAATCAAGGAAGGCAGGATGTATGGGACAGCGCTGTATTCCCCGTACGATATGGGAATACATCTTATGCAGGCTGCAGCCTACATACTGTCCAGCCCGTGCTATGAGCCGGGAACCATGCAAGCTATTAGATGGTCCGACATTATTCCTGTGACTATAGAGAACGTTGACGAAGTTCCATGGCCGTTACACTGACCGGGGCTCACCACAACAGGCAACGTGGATCTCCTTGGTAGGTTAGTGTCCGTAAGTCGTAAGTCTTTTATTGTTTGCGACTTAGTATGCCTGTATAGGCAAAGGTAGACATTCGTTCAGTTCTTGACAGAAGACAGCCAATGAGGAAACTCCGATTTGGCTGTTTAAGGGTGAGGCATACTCATGCCTATTCGAAAGCGAGGCAGGGTGCCTCTGCGGCATAGTTCCGGAATTGAAGTTGAAGTTCGTTCTGTCAAGAACTGGGCGTGACAGATCGCGAACGGGCGTTGGGGAGAAGGTGTGTCCAGACTTTCAATCGAAAGGGCTTAGGTAATGCGTCGAGGATGGCGTGCATTATCATGGCAGGCTTGGCTTGCTATAGTGGTAACGGTAGTCGCCTTGGTGCCTGCAGTTACCATAGAGGGCTTTACGCACCCCTTAACGGTTTTCGTTTTCCTTAAAGCGTTTGCCCTGCTCGGGATGCTTGCAGTGGGCCAGAGTTTGGTCATGGCTGCTGGCGGTATCGATCTGTCGCTTGGTTCAACTTTCGGCTTTTCAGCAATGATACTGGCTATGCTCCGCCATCTAGGCTACAGCTTTGAAGTAACGGTATTTGCCGGCCTGGGTGTAGGAATCGCTATCGGCTTGATAAACGGGTTACTGGTGACCAAATTTCGGTTCAAGCCTTTCATTGCCACTTTTGCCACGCTCGCTATTATACGGGCGGGAGCTTACCTTCTCCATTATGTCGCCCTAGAAGAGAGAATGCTTAGCGTAAGAGGTACAGTGTGGACATATCTAGCAACCGGACACAGCCCGTTGTGGGTACCCCCCTCTTTTCTTATCCTCATTGGAGTTGCAGTTGGTGCTTGGTGGCTGCTGAACCGTACCCGCTTTGGCTTATGGGCTTATGCTATTGGCGGCAACCTTAATGCTGCTCGTACTGCTGCTATCCCTGTTGATAGGGTAAGGATTCTAACCTATGTTATGGCGGGGGCGCTGGCTGCCATGGCGGGGATGCTGAATGCGGG
>DUER01000061.1 GCA_011192075.1 Dehalococcoidia bacterium
CACGTGACCATGGGCCGGATGCAAACCAACATGTTCACCGATATAGAGAATGCCGAGATGGTAGTGGTGTGGGGCACAAACCCAGCCACGGATTCACCTCCCATAGATATGCTCCGGCTGGAAGCGGCGGCCCAGCGAGGTGCCGATATCGTTGTCATTGATCCCCGCCGCACAGAAACAACGATCCGCACTGATGCCCAGTGGGTCCCTATTCGGCCCGGCACCGACGGTGCCCTTGCCCTAAGCATGATTGAAGTGATGATCGAGGATGACCTCTACAACGAGGATTTCGTCGAGAACTGGTGCCACGGTTTTGATGAGCTGGTGACCTACGTTCAGCACTTCCGCCCTGAAGTGGCCGAGACTATCACTGGGGTGCCGGCAGATACGATACGAGATTTGGCTCACCGCATTTGCAACACCAGTGGTGCCTCTCTACTGATGTACACCGGCCTCGAATACTCCAATAGTGGGGTTCAGTCTGCCCGAGCGGTGCTAACTCTGTTCGCTCTGGCTGACCAACTCGATGTGCCGGGTGCTATCGGGCTCACCATGCTAAACAGTGAATTCCCCATCAATCGCTCCTGCAACCAGGAGAATCCTGACTTGGAGCGGGCTGTGGCCCGTGAGGAGTTCCCAATCTATAGCAACTATCGTGGCGAATCTCACGCTATTGGGCTCGTGGATTCGGTACTCAAAGGCGAACCATATCGGATTCGGGGCTTGCTCATCCACGGCGCTTCCATACTTACTTCCTGGCCGCAAACCCCTATCTGGCGCGAGACCCTTTCCAGACTGGATTTTCTGGTTTGCATTGACCGCCAATTCACGCCTGATGCAGCCTACGCCGACATTGTCCTCCCAGCAACCACTATGTTCGAGAATTACTCTTACATGGTTTATGGGCCCATCTTTCGCCTACGGGAGAGGGTAATCGAGCCTGTCGGAGAGGCTCGCAACGATTACCTTATTGTGGCTGAATTAGCAGAGCGCTTGGGCTATGGGGACTTATTTCCCCAGACTGAAGAGGAAATGGTGCGCTTTGCTCTAGAAGGCTCAGGCTATAGTCTGGAAGATGTGAAAGCTGCTGGCGGCTGGCTAAAGCTGTCAACACCAATCATGGAGTATAAGAAATGGCAAAAGGCGGGCCTGCGGCAGGACGGCAAGCCGGGCTTTGACACCCCAACTGGTAAGTTTGAGATCTGGTCCACAATTCTTGAAGAATACAGTTATGAGCCACTGCCTAAATACGCCGAGCCTACGGAAGGACCGCTGGGCAGCTATAGGGTAGCGGAGAAGTTCCCTTTGGTATTCAACTCCGGCGCCCGACCTCAAACCGATTTTCGTTCTCAGCATCATGGCATCGAGGGTTTGGTAAAGGACAACCCTGAGCCTACCGTGGAGCTCAATGTTGAGGATGCTGAGGAACGAGGGATTCAGGGCGGCGATCTAGTGGAGGTTCGCACCCCCAGGGGCAAAGTGCCCTTTAGAGCTCGAGTCACCACTGGCATTGTGAAAGGGGCTGTCGAATGTACCTTTGGCGGGGGTACGCCTGTAGGCCCCAAATCATGGCAAGAATGGAACGTCAATGAGCTGACGGATATCAACAACTATGACGTGATCTCTGGCTTCCCGGTCTACAAAGCGCTCCTCTGTGATGTGGTGAAGACTGGCCAGAGAACAGAGGAAACCATTCCTGTGGCTAATAAGCAAGGGGACATGTGTGATTTTAACATCGCCATGCCTCTGCTCCGTAAAAGGAAGCCCGAGAAACAGGTCTATCTCGACAACAACGCCACGACCCAAGTAGCCGATGAAGTACGGCAGGCCATGATACCATACCTGGAAGTGGCCTACGGCAACCCATCCAGTATTCACGACATGGGCAGAGATGCCCAGGAAGTTATGGAAAAAGCCCGTCGCCAAGTAGCTAAATTGATTAACGCCCAACCGCGGAGAATCATATTCACTGGTGGAGGCTCTGAAGCGGACAACCTAGCCCTGAAAGGCGTTGCCTTTGCCCAGCGTGACAGTGGCAATCATATCATTACTACTAGCATCGAGCACCCGGCTATTCTGAGTACATGTGAGTTCCTGGAGAGACTTGGCTATAAAATCACTTATCTTGAGGTGAATGAAGACGGCTGGCTTGCCCCTGATAGACTACAGAAGGCAATCACAGATGATACCATCCTTGTCAGCGTTATGATGGCAAACAACGAGGTTGGCACAATTTTACCAATTGACGAGTTGTGTAACATCGCCCATGAAAGAGGTATTCTTTTCCATACCGATGCTGTCCAAGCTATCGGCAAGATTAAGGTGGATGTACAGGAACTGGATATAGACCTTTTGAGTCTCTCCGGCCACAAATTCCATGGCTCGAAGGGAATTGGAGCCTTGTACGTGAAGAAGGGTGTAAGGTTGGAGCCGGTGATCCATGGTGGCAAGCAGGAGGTTGGGCTGCGAGCGGGAACAGAGAACGTACCGGCTATTGTTGGCCTGGGCAAGGCGGCAGAATTGGTGGTACACGCCCCTCGGGATTCTCAGAAGATAGAAAGATTGCGAGACAAGCTGGAGGAAGACATTAGGGAGCTGGTGCCCGAGGCTAAATTAAACGGACATCAGACAAACCGATTACCAAATACACTTAATTTAACCCTGCCGGGACTCCGTGGTGAATCGATTGTCCTAGCAATGAATCAACATGGTATCTCTCTTTCCTCGGGCTCCGCGTGCAAATCAGGTTCTCCAGAGCCCACACATGTGCTCATCGCCATGGGCAGGACTGAGGAGGAGGCTCACTGCTCGGTGCGGTTTTCACTATCTCGCCATACTACAGAAGAAGATATCAACGAGACAGTGTCGGCATTGGCACAGGTGCTTGAGGAGAAGTCCATCGTCCGGCTAATGCCATGTAGGTAAAAGGAACATACTGTTCTGTATTGGTCAGGGGTGAGTGGCTTGTGTTACTTCTTGAACGTGTTACCCGTTTCTACGAAGTTGTCCCCTTCGGGTTTATAAGGTACTGGACGCTGAACCATTGCTGCTCATCGACCCAGATGTGCTCGACCTTTAATCCTGCAGCCGCCGCCATCTGTCCAAACTCATTAAGAGTATACTTGTACGAGCTCTCTGTCCAGATGCTTTCGCCCTGAGTAAAAGGAATGGATACACCATCCAGATGTACCGTCTGGTCTTTCAGACTGACAAGGTGCATCTCCACTCGACCTTCTTGAGGATTATAGAAAGCGTGGTGTTCAAACCGCTCGCGTTGGAAATCGCAACCGAGTTCACGATTGATTCGTTCAAGCAGATTGAGGTTGAAGGCGGCGGTTACACCCAGAGGATCGTTGTAGGCGCGGTGGAGTAAGGTTTGGTCCTTCTTGAGATCCACGCCAATGAGTAGCCCACCACCCGGGCCGCCGACCGCAGCAATGCGCTCCAAGAAGAGCTTCGCCAGCATAGGTTCAAAGTTACCAATCGTCGAGCCGGGAAAGTAGATCGCTGCGTGATCACTGGGTTGTTTAGGAACAGGCAACTCAAAGTCACTCGTGTAGTCAGTGCAGACTGGAAGCACCTCTAATCCAGGATAATCTGAGGTCAGCTGCTTGGTCACACGCAACAATTGCTCGAGGGAAATGTCAATGGGCACATAGGCTGCTAGGTCATGAAGGTGGTTCAGTAGGATGCGTGTCTTAGCGCAGTTTCCACTTCCGTATTCGATGAGGAGAACGCGTGGCCCAAGTAGTTCCACTATTTCCTCAATGTAGGTCTCCATGATACATGCTTCCGTGCGGGGGATATAGTATTCGTCCAGAGCATAGATACGCTCGTATAGTAAAGAGCCCCGTTTATCATAGAAATACTTACAGGGCAGTTCTTTTTGTGGTTTTTGCAAGCCGCTTAAGACTTCTGCGTAAAAACAGTCCCGTCCCGGGTTAAAGTCGTGCAGTTGAATCTTCCTGCTCTCTTTAGAGTTCATCTTGAGCCTGTCCTACCTTGCCGAACCACGTTGCTCTGGGCTGCTTGATATTCAGGCAATATGCCTGTAGTTGCTGTTCTACACTCTCTTTGTTGGTTGTTACTTATTATATCCCAAGTAGCCAATTGTATAAAAGCATGCTTTGTTCAATATGGCTTTTTGTGGAATTAGAAACGTCGCCCTCTAGGTATTGACAAATTCCGAAGATGGGAACTACACTTTAGCATCAGATATGAATTAACCTTAAAAACAATAGGAATTGGGTTAGGGAAGATGAGTAGGATGAAACAAGGGCACTGGAACTGCTAGTTGATGGCGGTGGCTGGTGCCCTTTTTGATTATCAACGAGATTGGTGAAGTTGACTGACAAATGAGTGAGATAATCTCGGGAATGATAGCTCTGTGATATATATCTAGATTTATCTTAAGAGGGGGTGATGTTATGTGAAGTTAGGCTATTGGTTAGGTAACAGACTCAAATTAATAAAGGAGGTAAAAATGAAGAGATACCTTATTAAGCTGGCGACCGGGATCATCTTGATGGCGATAGTAGGGGCGTTAGTCTTTACCGGCTGTACTGAAGAAGAAGAACCGCCGCCGCCACCACCGCCACCAGTAGAAGAGGAGGAAGAACCACCACCGCCACCACCAGTTGAAGAGGTTTGGGAATGGCCCGAAAAGCTATTCCTAGTAAGTGGTCCTGGCATGGGGGTTGAAGCATTAACTGGCTGGACCGCCCTAATGTCTGCGGATACGGGGATGCAAATAAGGATAGTTGAAATAGACAACACCCTGCTAAGATTTAAATGGATAGCGCAGGGCCGATTTTTCCATAATATTGACGGCAACGCTACAACAGTTGAATACCTCGAGGCAAGCTTGGGAAATAACCTCAGAGATACAGGTCCTTTTCAGGTGAGAGTTCTTTGGGCAGCTTCACAGAGTAACCTGGGCTATATGACGAGGGGGGATTCTGACATAAAGACCGTTCATGACATAAAACCAGGAACCAAGATTGTCGAGTGGACCTTTGGAGCAGCCATGGAGACGACGTATTCGGCATTGCTAGCCTGGGCTCAAGTTGACTGGGATGATATAATCTGGGTTCCAGCCAGTAACTTTCCGATTATTCCCAGACTGATAACGGGGGGGCAAGCTGATCTTACCTTTTTCTTTCCCACAGCCGGGTTTACATATGAGGCAGAGGCTACCCCAGAGGGAATAAGCTGGATAGAACTGCCAGCCGATGAAGACCCAGAAGGGGCGAAAAGATACCTGGAAAAGCAGCCTACTCACTCATTTGGTACGATAAGTTTAGGTGTCCCGAGTGCTATAGGCGTTAGGGGTTTAGATATGCTGTCCCCTCTTCTGAGTTCGGCGGACTCTGACCCTGATCTGGTATACCATTATATTAAATGGATGGACGAAAACTATGACCGCTATAAGGATACCCACGCCAATAACCTATCTATGACTCTTGACAATACCATGCGCATCATGGAGACTAGTTTCATTCCGGCACATGAGGGGCTGGTAAGATACCTTACAGAATTAGGGAAGTGGACGCCGGCTCACGAGGCCCGGAATCAGCAGAACATAGCGTTACTCAACAGGTACGTCGAGGCTTATCAGGAGGC
>DUER01000062.1 GCA_011192075.1 Dehalococcoidia bacterium
GGGCGTGAGATGCATGAGGAACCCCAAATACCTAACTTTGGCTTACCGGGAACGGGACCGGTGCTAAAAAAGGGTATGACCCTAGCTCTTGAACCCATGGTGACTGCTGGTGACTGGCGTACTCGGCTTGGTAGTGATCAATGGACAGTGTTTACTGCTGATAGCAGCCTTTCCGCCCACTTTGAACACACCATTGCCATTACTGAGGCTGAACCAGAAGTGCTTACTATTAAAGACTAGAAGCTTTGAAGAGTAAATGCCTAAGAAAGAAACTATTGAGGTTGAGGGAACAGTAGAGGAGCCTTTGCCTAATGCCATGTTTCGTGTTGAGTTGTCCAACGGGCATAGGGTACTGGCTCACATCTCAGGCAAGATAAGATTGCATTATATTAAAATCCTACCCGGTGATAGGGTGTTAATAGAGCTTTCTCCCTATGACCTGAGCCGAGGGAGAATTACCTATCGGTTTAAGTAAAAAGGACTGATAATGAAAGTTAGAGCTTCAGTTAAAGTTATATGCGAAAAGTGTAAGGTGGTGAAGCGGCGGGGTGTGGTTAGGATCATTTGTTCCAACCCTAAGCACAAGCAGAGGCAAGGCTAATTTACGCTGTAAGGAGGGAGTAAATGCCACGTATCGCTGGGGTGGATATACCCGGAAATAAGCAAGTCTGGGTGTCACTACAATATATTCATGGCATTGGTCGTACCCTGAGCCAGAGGATTCTAGCACAAACCAGTATCAGTCCGGGTGCTAAGGTAAACGACCTTACTGAAGATGAGATTAATCGTCTCCGAGAGCTGATTGACCGCGAGTGTAAGGTTGAGGGTGAACTTCGAAAAGAGGTTGACCTTAACATTAAACGTCTCATCGAGATTGGCAGCTACCGGGGTATCAGGCACCGTCACAACCTGCCAGCTAGGGGGCAGCGAACCCGAACCAATGCTCGAGCTAGGCGTGGTCCCCGTAAGACAGTAGCTGGCCGAGGGCAGAGGCGTGGCATGGCTAAGAAGTAACCCAGTTGAACTTAGTTATTTCAACAATTTTAGGAGAGTGAAATGGCACAAAAGAAGCGAATTAAACCAAAACGGCGGGAACGCAAGTCTATACCTGTTGGGAAAGCTTACATCCAATCAACTTTCAATAATACCATAGTGACTCTTACTGACCCCCAAGGGAATGTCATCGCCTGGGGAAGCTCGGGCACAGCCGGCTTTAAGGGCTCGCGCAAAGGCACCCCATATGCTGCTCAACTAGCAGCTCGTGATGCGGCAAGAAAGGCTATGGAACAAGGCCTACATCAAGTAGAAATCTATGTTCAGGGTCCAGGCAGCGGGCGTGAAGCAGCAATTCGTTCTCTGCAGAGTTCAGGACTTTATATTACTAGTATAAGGGATGTGACTCCTATCCCACACAATGGTTGTCGCTCTCCTAAAAGAAGACGAGTGTAAGGATAAAAGAAATGGGAAGGTATACCGGTTCAGTCTGCCGATTATGTCGCCGTAGCGGTGAGAAGCTAATGCTTAAGGGTAGTAGGTGTCTTACTCCTAAATGTGCTTTGGACAGCCGGGGAAAGCCACCTGGACAGCGGCTTGGTCGGCCTCGTAGAGTTTCTGACCGTGGTCTTCAATTAAGGGAAAAGCAAAAGGCCCGCTACACTTATGCCATCTTGGAGAGGCAGTTTAAACGGCTTTTTAAAGAGGCCGAGAGGCAGTTAGGTATCACCGGGGAAAATCTACTAGTGCTACTTGAGAGGCGACTTGATAACGTGGTATACCGCTTAGGATTTGCTGACTCCCGCGCCCAAGCCCGTCAACTGGTTCAGCATGGGCATATTATGCTCAACGGACGAAAGACTGATATACCCTCCTGCCTAGTCAAAGAAGGAGACACTATTAGTTGGAGGCAGGAGAGTACCAAAACTGAGTATTATAAACAACTGGTTCAGAGCATTGAGGCTAAGTCCATTTTGAATTGGTTGGGCCTAGATAGGCAGAAGCTTGTTGGTCAAATTTTGTCTTTGCCTACCCTTGAGGACATTGATACTAAATTTGAGGGACAGACCATAGTTGAGTACTACTCGCGATAGGTCAATCAAAACCGCTCAAAAATAGCGTTTTTCAACAGAGGTTAGAGCTGGAGTAGTGGGAACTACTAAGAAACATTTAAGCTTTTGCCAACAGTCTAAATTATGAGGGAGGTAGTGCTTTGTCTCGTTTAGCCATACCTAGAATTGAGTGTGTTGAAAGTAGAGAGAATTATGGACGCTTCTTAGTTGAGCCACTGGAAAAGGGCTTTGGAGTTACCCTAGGAAATACCTTGCGGCGAGTATTACTTGGCTACCTTCCTGGAGCCGCAGTAACTCGAGTTAAGATTGAGGGAATACAACATGAATTCTCTACCATCCCTTATGTAAAGGAAGACACTACAGAGTTTCTACTCAATGTGAAAGCATTGAGGTTAAAGTCCCTTTCCGATCGACCAGGTAAGTTAACACTGGAGGTTGAGGGAGAAGGACAAGTTTACGCGGCTGATATTAAGCCATCAACCGACTTTAAAATTGCCAACCCCGAACTTTATCTAGCTACCTTGGATTCATCAGAAGCTAAACTCTGTGTTGAGCTCGATGTAGAATTGGGTGATGGTTACAGGCAGGCTGAATCCAGTGATAATCTACCTGTAGGTACGATTCCATTGGCTGCCGTCTTTACTCCAATACGCAAGGTTAATTTTAACGTTGAGCTAACTCACATGGGGCAAGAAACCAGCCGAGAGCAGTTGTATCTGGAGGTGTGGACAGACAGCACTATATCCCCTACAGACGCAATCAGCCATAGTGCTAGCATTCTGATAGAGCAACTGTCCCCCTTCGTCGAGTACCCCCAGATTTCTCAAATGAAGACTGAGGAACAGCTCATTCGCCTAGGTATTCCTGATGAGCAATATAATATGCCTGTGGACCAGCTAGAGCTATCAGTACGTACCATGAATTGTTTACGACGTACCAGCATCACTACGGTGGGAGAACTGATAAGTAAAGGGGAGAAAGAGTTGCTTGCGCTGCGTAATTTTGGGCAGAAGTCTAAGCAAGAGTTAGAAGAGCGCCTCAATACATTGGGGCTATCTCTTAATCCTCAGGTTAGTGAAGAAGCAGCTCAGCCAGAACAGGCAAGTGATTTGGATACAAAAGATGAGGAGGTTAGGGAAGAAGTAGATAAGAATCAACCCCAGTCCTAGAATCTTGATAGCCGTTAGCTAGGGAGGAGACGGAAGGGGTAAACCCTTTCGAAATTGTAACATGAGGCATAAGGTAGCAGGCAGAAAATTAGGCAGAGCTTCAGGTCACAGAAGAGCGCTGTATCGTAACCTGGTGACTGACCTTTTGGGCTATGAGAAGATTATTACTACTGAAGCTAAGGCTAAGGAAGTGCGTGGCTTGGCTGAGAAGATGATTACATTGGGTAAGACAGGTGACCTTCACTCCCGTCGCCAGGCACTGGCATTTATTATCGATAAAAAGGTGACCGAAAAGGTATTTACTGAGCTTGCCCCAAGATACGCTGAACGCCCCGGCGGATATACCCGCATCACCAAATTAGGACCTAGATTGGGTGATGGGGCAGCTATGGTTCAAATCGAGTTGGTAAAGTAGTGGTATTTACCAAGATTGTACTGATTGTAGAGTATGACGGCACGGGTTATCATGGCTTCCAACTACAAGCTAATATGCCCACTATACAAGGAGAGTTGGAAAAGGCACTATGGAGACTTACCCAAGAGAGGATTCGGGTGACAGCGGCTAGCCGAACTGATACCGGGGTTCACGCTAAAGGACAGGCGGTTAGATTCAGGACTAAGTCATCTCTTCCCCTACAAACATTTATCAAGGGGCTAAACTATTATTTACCTCAGGATATTGCGGTTAAGACAGCGTATAGAGTAGGCGAGTCCTTTAATGTTAGGCGCAGTGCACTTAGCCGGGAATACAACTACTATATATTAAATAGCCTGATCCGGTCTCCAATCAGACGAGGATTTTCTTACCTCGTTGCTGGTCATCTAGATATTGGAGTTATGAGCGAAGCGTGTCAAGCTCTTATTGGTGAGCATGATTTTACTTCATTCGCTAGTTGTATTGGTGTTAAGATAAAGAACACATTACGGACTGTATATAGGGCAGAGTTCCAAAAGAACGGTGAATTAGTTATCTTCAATATGGTGGCTAACTCCTTTTTACCCCATCAGGTGCGCAATACAATAGGTACCCTAATCAGGGTTGGCCTGGGTAAGATGACTGTCGACGAGTTTTGTAGTATAATTGAGACGAAAAAACCTGGCTTGGCTGGTCCAACCGTTCCTGCTCGTGGACTGTGCCTTATACGGATAGATTATCCCTATCCCTTTGAGGAAGAGATGCAATGAAAACCTATAGCACTAAGCCGTCTGAAATTAAGCGGGAATGGCATGTTATCGATGCTTCGGACAAAGTTTTGGGCAGGCTAGCCACTCACGTAGCTAATTTACTTATGGGCAAGCGTAAGCCGATATTCTCCCGCAATCTGGATACGGGTGATTTTGTTGTCATTATCAACGCTGAAAAAGTACATATTACCGGAAATAAAGCCAAGCAGAAGCTCTATTATAGACACTCCGGGTATCCTGGGGGATTAAAGAGTATCAGTTTAGAGAAAATGATGCAGACTAATCCTGCCCGGGTGATTGAGCATGCTGTCAAGGGCATGTTGCCCCATAATCGCCTGGGTGCTAAGATGGTGAAAAAATTAAAGGTCTACACTGGTGATATCCACCCTCACTTGGCTCAGACTAAGGCTACTGCAGCCAAGCAGGGTCGATAAATGATTATTAGGGAGAGGTTCCTTTGGAAAAGCAAGCTTATTTTTATGGGACAGGTAAACGTAAAACGGCAGTAGCTCAGGTGAGGCTATTACCAGGTAATGGTGCTATTATGGTAAATGGTAAGCCCTATGAGGAGCTATTCCCCCGTCTTGAGCACCGCCGAATAATAGTGCAACCTCTTATAGTTACCGATAATATCGGTAACTATAATGCTGTGGTTAAGGTGGCTGGAGGTGGCACAACGGGACAAGGCGGAGCTATTTCTCATGGTATTGCTCGAGCCCTGGTAAAGGTCGACGAAAACCTTAGGCCCGTACTACGCCATCATGGATTACTTACTCGGGATTCTCGGGTTAAGGAGAGAAAAAAGGCTGGTCTTAAGCGGGCTCGAAAGGCACCTCAATACACCAAACGGTAAAAACTACCGAACTAGGCATCAATACCATCGCCTGCCCTTAGATATGAGTAGTGCGGCAGGCCTGGCTCCTATCCAGTTAACTAGCCGTAGCAGAACCGTATCATAAAGCAAAGATATTCGTGAGGTAAAATAATGCCCATCTATGAGTATGAGTGCCGTAAATGCCACCATCATTTTGAAAGGAAACAGCGGTTCGATGAGGAACCGGTAGCTATATGCCCTAAATGCCAAGGAAAAGCCAACCGTGTCATTCACTCGGTTCCCGTTATCTTCAAAGGAAGCGGCTTCTATGTTACAGACCATCGTAACCCCAGCGACACGGCAAAGGGTAAAGAGACAACGCCAGACAAGAAAAAGGGGGACTAGGTTGAAGGCGCTACTACAGCGAGTCACCGAAGCCTCGGTCAGTGTTGCTGGTGAGGTGATGGGTAGGATAGACCGAGGACTGGTGGTCCTGCTAGGAGTAGCCAGTGTGGATACGGAAAATGACGCCAAGTATCTAGCACAAAAGACCGTCAACCTGCGCATTTTCTCCGACGAAGCGGGCAAGTTAAACCTTTCGGCTCTGGATATTAAAGGCGAACTGCTATTAATAAGCCAGTTTACCCTTCTTGGCAATGCCAGGAAGGGGCGTTGTCCTAGTTTTGTTGAGGCAGCGTCACCGGCTCAAGCAAAGGAATTATTTGACTACTTTGTCGACCAAGCACGCGCCCAGGGATTAAAGGTAGAAACTGGGCGGTTTCAACAATATATGCAGGTAGAAATCCACAACGACGGTCCGGTAACAATACTATTGGATAGTAGAGATAAATTCTAAGAATTTCTAATTTTGGGGTTCAAGAGAGACATCAGCCTCTGTCGCTTTATCTCCCTCTCTTTTGAGCAATGCGATAAATAAACTAGTTGCAAAGAGTTGCACAAACCATTCCTCTCTAGTATAATTTTATAATTAGCCTATTTGATTGGTTGGTGAGCAAGTGAACCAGTCCCGAGATATAGTCAGCAAACTAAGTGAGCGGGGTTATCGGCTGACACCTCAGCGGATGATGATTCTATCGGCTATTAAAAATAGCAACGACCACACCAGTGCTGAGGAAATCTATACTCAGGTAGCGGCTAAATATCCCCATATTAACATCTCAACTGTCTACCGCACCCTGGAGCTACTCAAGAAACTGGGTCTGGTAACTGAGACCAACCTTGGGGAAGGACGAGTTAGGTATCATCCTGCCGACAAGGGTCATCACCATCACCTTGTTTGTCAGGAATGCGGCACTATTATTGACCTTGATGAATCAGTACTATCTTCTCTCAAGAGTGCCTTGCTCCAAGAATATAAATTCAGCGCTGACCTGAGGCACCTGGCTATTTTTGGTCGCTGTGTAAAATGCAGCAAATAAATTTTTTTAATTATTTTTGCATCTTCTTGCAATTGAATCAAAATGCAACTAGAACACCATAGAAATGAACCATGTTTATGAAAAAAACCTACAGTTTTGTTATCACCATTCTAGTCCTGAGCCTTATTACCACCTCACTTCTTGGTAGTTGCTCGCCAGCAACCACATCAAAACTCAAGGTGGTTACCAGCACGTCTATGATGGCTCAAATGGTGGAACGAGTAGGTGGTGACATGGTTGAGGTGGTCAACATTGTTCCGCCAGCCCAATGCCCAGGGCACTTTGACATTAAACCCAGCGATATTCAGAAGCTGGCTGATGCCGACCTCTTCCTCCTGCATGGCTGGCAGGGAGAGACATTTGCTCAGGAGCTAATCGCCTCAGCCAATAATCCTGACCTCACTGTTATCACGATTGCTGTCAAGGGCAAATTGATGACGCCACCAGCACAGCTAGGGGCGACTGAGACGCTTACCAGCGACTACTGGATGACACCGCCGGTACAGCTAGAGGCAGCCGAGATGGTTACCGCTGCGTTGTGCCAAGTGGATACCGAGAACAGCGACGGTTACCAAGAGTCAGCAGCGGAATTCAAGGCTAATATTAAAACGAAAGGAACTGAGATAAAAGCCAAGCTAGCCAGAGCCAAACCTTCCAGCATCAATGTAATGTGCTCTGACCAGTTGCTCGGGTTTATCCAGTGGATAGGTCTCAATATCGTGGCTAGCTACGGTAGACCCGATTCACTTACTCTACAGGTAATCAAGGAGCTGATGGACAAAGGTAGGGAAGCGAAGGTGACCCTGATTATTGACAACCTCCAGAGCGGCCAGAATGCCGGGGCAGGGATAGCCGAGGAGCTTGGTTGCAAGAGAATAATAATTTCTAATTTCCCCGGTGGCTTTGATAACACCGAGACCTGGGAGAAAGCTATAGACCGAAATATTGAACTGTTACTGGAGAAAATAGCTCAGTAGCCGAACACCAAGGTTAGAGGGAGGCAAGGAAATGAAATCTACTGTTATAGATATTGAGAATGCTGTCGTTTCCTATAGAGAAGATATCGCTCTGCGGGGTTTATCCCTTAAGGTAAGGTCTGAGGAGTTCGTTGGCATCATCGGCCCCAACGGTGCCGGAAAGACCACACTTCTCACCATAGTTAATGGGCTGGGCAAGCTGCTCCATGGACGGGTATCTGTGCTGGGGCATTACATCACTCCCGGTAACGGTCATTCCCTGAGAAAGCAGGTCGGCTATGTAGCTCAGGTTCAGAACATAGACCCACGTATGCCGATAAGTGTTCGTGAAGTAGTGATGATAGGACGCTACGGGCTTCTGGGTTTACTGAGAAGACCAAGCAGGCACGACTGGGAAATCGTTGATGAAGTGTTAGCGCTAGTGGGTATGAGCCACCTCACCTGGCGACCTATTGGTCACCTCTCTGGAGGTGAGCAGCAACGGGTAGCTATAGCCCGTTGCCTTGCCCAGGAGCCGGAATTATTTCTCCTTGATGAGCCAACTGCTTCGCTGGACTGGAAAGCACAAAGCGGTATATTAGAGCTGGTAAAACAGATTCATGATTCGCGGCACCTTACCACTCTATTTGTAACTCATGACCTGAGCTGTCTACCTGTAGCCTGCGGCCGGGTAGTGTTAATGAAAGAGGGACTCATCTGGGGCGAAGGTTCTCCCGACGAACTGCTCACCGATGCCAACCTCAGCCAGTTATATGATATGCCCATCTCGGCAGTGGTGAGGCTGCGGAAGCAAACCATTTCGGTCCAAGATTAAGGAGCCTGACTTGGATTTATCCATCTTTGGTTACCAATTCATGCAAAATGCCATCCTTTCTACCTTTTTGGGTGGTATTGCTTGCGGTACTATAGGTGTTTTCGTGGTGCTAATGCACATGCCCTTTATCGGCGTGTGCATGTCACACGCCGCCTTTGCCGGAGCACTGCTTGGGCTGTGGTTAGGCTTTAACCCTCTGCTCGGTGCCTTTGCCCTTAGCCTCCTCTCGGCAGCTATTATTGGTCCTCTTGCTGACCGGGGGGAGCTTAATCCTGAAACCTCGGTAGGGGTCATCTTTTCTCTCATGTTGGGGCTTGCCTTCCTTTTTATGGGGCTGATGCCCGGCAACAAATCAGGCGCCCTTGAACTACTATGGGGTAGTATCCTCACCAATACTAGAAGTGACATCATACTTCTGGGAATAGTAACCGTTGTTGTAGTAGGACTGGTTTTTATCTTCTATAAGGAAATTCAAGCCACCATTTTTAACCGTAACATAGCTCTCTCGGTAGGTGTACCGGCTACACTGTTTTTGTATGGCATCCTGTTTTTAACTGGGGCCACCATAACCGCTTCCCTGCGGTCTATTGGAGGACTTCTTATTTTTAGCCTGATTTTGAATCCAGCCGCTGCCGCCTACCAGCTTACCTATAGCATGAAACGAATGTTTCTACTCTCAGCGGGTTTTGGCGTTCTCTCTGGCTGGATAGGGCTCCTGTTCTCCTATCTTTTCAACATCCCCAGTGGCGCCACCATAGTAGTTACCTCATCGGTAATCTTCATGATAGCTGCTATATTCTCCCCCAAGAGGAAGGTAAAGGGCTGGCAGGCGAAACCACTCCTGAAGGAAGGATAGTGATTAGGACATATTTCAACCAGAAGGCAGCTACTTGGGATGAAACCGCCTCGGAAAGGGATATGACCAAACTTGAGCGCATGTCCCAACACCTGAATATCAAGCCTGATTCCACAGTCCTTGATGTGGGGACTGGAACTGGCGTATTTCTTCCCTTTCTCCTAAAAAAGATTGGAAGGAATGGACATATAGTTGCCCTAGACATTGCCGAGAAAATGTTAGAAAAAGCCAAGGCTAAAGGCTTTAACAGAAATATTGACTACCTCTGCGCCGCTGTAACTAATATCCCCCTTGATAATGAAATCTTTGATTCTATAGTCTGCTATTCCACTTTTCCCCACTTCCAGGACAAGCCAAGAGCCCTCGCCGAAATGAAACGGGTAATTAAAAGCGGTGGTAAGCTGCTAATCTGTCATACCTCGAGCCGAACCACAATTAACAAGATTCATCGCCAAATTCCTGAGGTGGAAAATGACATCATTCCCAACGAGGGCGAAATGCAAATAATGCTGTCAAAGGCTGGATTTACCGACATAAAGATAGACGATAACAGTGAAACTTATCTTTGTAGCGCTAGAAAGCCCAGCCTAGACCACTTTTAGAGTCTGTGGCTCAAGCTCAAGGCTTATATCAAGGGCTTTTGGAGAATGGGTGAGAGCCCCAATAGAGATAGTGTCAACTCCTGCCATAGCTACCGGGCGAATATTTTCTAGGGTAATCCCCCCCGAGGCTTCAATCTTAACCTGACCTGAGACTAAACCTACAACACGGCGCATCTCGTCAGGGCTCATATTATCCAGCATGATTATATCAGCTCCAGCCTCAACGGCATCTAAGGCTTCCTGGGCAGTATTAACCTCGACCTCAACCTTTAAGCCTTGAGGGGCACTCTGTTTAGCCCTGGTTATAATATCCTTTAAGCTCATACTCAGGGCACGCAACACCACCAAGTGATTGTCCTTAATCAGGATGCCATCACCGAGGTGAAAGCGATGGTTCTGTCCGCCCCCCATGCGCACCGCATACTTCTCCAGCAACCTCAGACCCGGGGTGGTTTTGCGGGTATCGGTGATACTGACAATGAAGCCATGTGTTTTGGCTATATATTGGGCTGTCTGGGAAGCAATGCCACTGAGTCTCTGTAAGAAATTGAGGGCTACCCGCTCTGCTTTAAGAACGCTAAATACACTACCGAAAATAGTAGCTACTATGTCTCCGGGTTGAACCCTGGCTCCATCTCTGATAAGCACTTCCACCCGGAGTGATGGGTCAACTTTGAGAAATAGCCTCTTGGCTACCTCACCACCAGCTAGAATCCCCTCTGCTTTAACCAGTATGGATGCCTTCCCCTGGAGCTCAGTTGGTATTAGTGCCTCACTGGTTACATCACCGTAGCTAATATCCTCAGCCAGGGCAAGGTCTATAATATTATCAACCTCTTTTTCTGGTAGCAGCATACCCCTGCCTATTCTTTGAGTTGCTCAGTGCTCTTATCTTTCTTGTTTGGTGACTACGCTGCTTCTAGTCACCCTCATCGTCGCCCCTGATTCTATTTTTATGACCACGCTATCCTCGCTAAGGCTTTCAACCACTCCGTGGACGCCGCCGGCAGTAACTACTTTGTCCCCTCTCCTCAGTTCTTCTAACAGTTGCTGGTGTTCTTTCTGCCTCTTGCGCTGTGGCCTAATCATGAGGAAATACATCACTCCAAAAATCAATACCAGAAAGATAATAATCGTAGGGTCAAACCCTGTTGCTTCTCCATCTCCTGCTGGAATACAGCCAGCTACAAACACCAGGCTGACAAGCAACCCTCCTATTAACCCCAGATTTAATATTTTATTCCTTTCCAATTCTCCCTCCTTATTTTAGTCTCTGCTATTAGACTCAACCTTACCCTGAAGTGACCAAGGACTTGTTTTCTCAATCCTGATTTTCATTAGTTGCCCCAAGCAATTATTATTGCCACTGAAGAATACCAGTTTACCACTTTTTGTGCGACCTTGCCACTTCCCCTTTTTCCTCCCTTCTACTAAAACCTCAACCGTCTCGCCTAATAGCTGAGCATTAATTTCAGCAGCAATCCCCTCCTGTAGTTGCTCAATCTTATATAGTCGCTCCCTTTTCTCAGCGGGCGGGATATTATCCTCAAACTTCCTTGCGGCAATAGTCCCCGACCTTGGTGAATAGGCAGCTACATGAACTGTATCAAACCTTAGCTCAGAGAGCAAGTGGAGCGTTTCCTGGAACTGCGGTTCCGTTTCTGAAGGAAAGCCGACGATGACATCAGTGCTCAGAGCTATTCCGGCTATCTTACTGCGTATACCAGCGATAAGCTGGAGATATTGCTCTGCAGTGTAGTCCCGTCTCATTGCTTTCAGGATATCATTACTGCCCGACTGAACGGGAAGGCTTATTTGCTCACAGACCTTGTCTAAATGAGCTATTGCCTCAATGAGCTTGGGGCCCATATCCTTCGGGTGGTTAGTCAGGAAGCGTATGCGGGCTAATCCATCTATAGTATTTAGCTCACTTAATAAGTCAGCCAGGTCCGGTTTATCAGGCAGGTCATGCCCGTATGAGTCCACATTTTGTCCCAGCAAAGTAACCTCTTTTACCCCACGATGCACCAGCTCTTTAACCTCGTCAACTATTTCTGATATTGGGCGGCTCCTTTCCCGCCCACGGCGGTAGGGAACAATACAATACGAGCAAAGGTTATTGCAGCCCTGAATGATAGAAACAAAACTGCTAGGTGAAGGGTGCTGGGGTATTACTGGCCACGATTCGGCTTTTTCCATCCACTGTGGAAAGTCTCCGGGTCTAAAAAAGTAGTCAACATGGGAAAATTCCTTCTTAAGCAGGTCAACCTTGGAGTTTACCAAACAGCCAGTAACAGCTAGGGTTAAGCTGGGACGCAAACTTTTCAGCGATTTGAGAGCGGTTAGCTTGTTGATAACGCGGTTCTCGGCGCTCTGGCGCACCACACAGCTATTAAGCACAACTAAATCAGCTTCATCGGTACTAGGTGTAGCCTGGTAGCCCAGTTCCTCAAGGTAGCTACCAAGCCGCTCCGACTCAGCCTTATTCATTTGGCAACCTATTGTCCAGATATAATATTGAGGCATGCTCTTCTGCCCTGTGGTGGTATTGGAATAATGCACGTAGGATAAGTCATTAAAAATTATAGCAGAATAGAGCCCATAAATAAAAATTAAGCAGGAGGTGACGAGTATGCGGAAGAAACCATGCCTAACACCCAATTAGTTTCATCTATCACATAGTCGCTTAGAAAGACTGACAATATGACAGTTAAGTGTTGAAGGGTGCCCCTGGTTGTCGGGAAGCTACACTCCTCCCTCTCCAAAGAACTACATTGCGCACGCATAAGTGAGAGCATTATAACTGGGCTAGTTTTCGGGGGGCAGGGCAGGTTAATTGTTACTGCGTTTTACAAAAAATGCGTCAGTATGAACCACCTGCATCCCAGCTCTAGTCTGATTCCATAGGTACGCATATCTAGCCTCTGGAGACATAAAAATCCACTTTAGCTTAAATAGAATCGCTTTGAAGTTACTCAACATTTCTTAAAGCTCTCCTTTCATAACTTTTTAATTGTTCATCTATTAGAATATAACGAATGTTATATCAAAAGGTTAGGTCAAATAGTAACAAACCAGGAAGTTATTTCAGGCTATGCCTACAAATTAGCTCCTGGAATATTGACAAAGTCTCAATACAATACTACATTAAAGTCAAAACATATGAACTAACCTTAAAAACAATAGGAATTGGGCTAGGGAAGATGAGTAGGATGAAACAAGGGCACTGGAACTGCTAGTTGATGGCGGTGGCTGGTGCCCTTTTTGTTTTGAACTAAAGATTTACCGAGGTGAACAACAAAGGAGGAAACTATCATGAATAAACCGGTAAAGAATGCCACCGAATTGAAGCCGATAGTAGAAAAGGCAGTTAAAGCTCTATATGGCCAACCCATGGAGAACATCAAGATATTGAAAGCCGACCAGTTTCCATTGTTCAGGGAGTCGAAGCAAGGTTGGCTCGTTCATGCAGAATTCAACGATGATAAATACGAGTACGCTGTTCAAATAGATGTCCAAATGGCAGATGGACGAATAACCAGGTCGGTTGAACTGCACCGGACACTGCTACAGCAATAGAGGGTTGTTCAGTTTCTCCAAAGTGGTAACTACATGCCACACGTAAAAGGGGTTCATTGCTTCTTGCAGGATTGACAAAATAAGTTCAGCTAACTGACCTCTGCTTATCAAGCCCTTCCTTTAGTTTAGGTTGACCCTTATAACCCTGACGACGTTAACCGTTTCGGGTTCGGTATCTACAGGGCTCTCGAGAAGCCGCACTATCGCCTACTCATCCAAAGCGCAAATGAGCAGCATCAACTCCAACATTCGGCCCCGGAGAAATTCCGTCCCTTCGCCCTTGAGCATTTGGCTTCTTAAAATCCCATCTAGCCTGTGATAACTATCGACTGCCTGATTAAAAGTCAGATTATTCTATCACTAATTTTATTGCCAATTGTGCACTCCTACAAGGAGAGGGGAGAGAGATTTTAGAGAGGGGCTTCGCCTCTCTCTTACTTACACTCTCCATCCCCTTAACCTCCCCACACTCCATCCCCATAAACTTCCACCAGCCTTACCGGCAGCAGCTTATTGGCTAAATCCTGGTCGCTTTTAGTATACACCTTTATATAATTATCGGTGAGACCAGACCATACCTTATCAGTCTGCTTTTCCCATAATACAGGCATAACCTGGCCCAGGAATTGCTGGCTGAAGTTCTGAGCGCTTTTTCTGGCCAGAGCCAGCATCCTTTCGGTTCGCTGCTTTTTAACTTCGTCGGCTACTGGCTGGGGCATCTGGGCAGCCTGAGTTTCTCGGCGCGGTGAGTAGGGGAAGACATGAATCCGGGCAAACCCCGTCTGCCGACAAAAATCATAGCTCTCTCTAAACTCAGTCTCAGTCTCGCCGGGGAAGCCAACGATAATATCAGTGGTGATAGCTGCCTCAGGCACTGAAGCCCGAATTAAGGATACTGACCGCTGATAGTCACTGGTGCGGTAATGCCGTTTCATCCGACTGAGCACCGCATCACTGCCACTCTGAAAGGACAGGTGAAAATGGCGGCACAGCCTCTCATCTCGCCACAGCTCGATAAGCTCAGGGGAGATTTCCCAGGGTTGGAGAGAGGATAGCCTTAATCTGGTGACACTGGTCTCAGTCAGGATATACTCCAGCAACCCCTTTAGGTTAACTCCGTCATAGTTATAGGAGCCAATCTTAACCCCAGTTAAGACTACCTCCTTATAGCCATAGACAACCCGGCGCTTGACCTCAGCAACAACCCGGTCAAGAGGCAGGCTTTTCTCTTTGCCCCGCACCAGAGGTACGATACAGTAGGAGCAAAAGCTATTACAGCCATCCTGAACCTTGATGAAGGCGCGAGTCCTGAAACCGGTATAATACAGGCTTGTTGAATCATCTTGACCACAAACTGGACTCCTTATATCACCACACTTCTTCACTAGATGTAATAGATGCGATTTTTCATCATTACCCAAAACAAGACCAACTCCATCAATCTGAGCTAGCTCCTGGGGTGCTCGCTGAGCATAGCAACCGGTTGCCACCAACAGGGCGCGGGGATTCCGGCGATGAGCCAATCTGAGCCAGTGCCGGGATTTGCGGTCGGCAATATGAGTAACCGTGCAGGTATTTAGTACATAGACATCAGCCTCGTCAACTGGAGATACAAGCTGATACCCGGCTTGGGCAAATTCTCTGGCTAAAAGCTCGGTCTCGGCTTGATTCAACTTACAGCCCAAGCTGTCTAGGGCAACCCTTATACTTTTATGCCCCTCTGCCTCTCTTAAACGCTCCATCCTCTTATTCCAAGACTTACCATCCTAACACTTAAGGATTATACTTTTCGTGTTCCTAGTTGGTCAAACTGAAAGCTATCCTTGCCGATAAACCCAAATTATGGTAAAACTATCTAGTTAATCTTTATACCCTCTCTTAGAAGGAGAGAGGAAAAATGGAGGGTGAGGTTGATAAATAATCCTGATAATAGAGTAGTGGTTACGGGCATAGGTGTCATCTCGCCACTGGGTCTTAATCTCTCCGCTACCTGGGAAGGTCTTATTGCCGGCAAGTCTGGCATTGATTATATCACCCTATTTGACACCGAGTTCTATGAGACCAAGATTGCCGGCGAGGTCAAGGGATTTGAGCCTACCGATTATATCAACCGCAAGGATACCCGCCACATGGACCGTTTTGCTCAACTGGCAGTAGCTGCCAGCCTTCAGGCATTGGAGCAATCAGGAATCCAAATCAACTCCATAAACCAAGAGTATATCGGCATTATAATTGGTAGCGGCATTGGGGGTCTAACCACCCTATTTGAACAAAACAAAATATTATTAGAAAAGGGGCCAGATAGAGTGAGCCCATTCCTAATCCCGATGATGATATCCGATATAGCTGCCGCCCAGGTATCCATCTTACTGGGAGTGAAAGGACCAAATCTGTGCACCACATCGGCTTGCTCCAGCGGCTCAGACGCCATAGGAGTTGCCCATGAAATTATCCGACGCGGTGATGCCCAAGTCATGATAGCCGGTGGCAGTGAGGCACTAATCAACCCAATAGGCATTGCCGCTTTTAATGCCCTCAACGCCTTATCAACCAGAAACAATGAGCCACAACTGGCTTCCCGTCCCTTTGATGCTGAACGTGACGGCTTTGTCATTAGTGAAGGCTCTGGCATCCTTATCCTGGAAAACCTAGCCCATGCCCAAAAGCGAGGGGCTAACATCATGGCTGAAATTATGGGCTATGGCGCCAGCGGCGATGCCCACCATGTCACCCAGCCGCTTGAACACGGGGGGGGTGCGGCTAAGGCGATGCAAATAGCACTTAATAAAGCAAGACTGGCTACTACTGAAATTGATTATATTAACGCTCACGGCACATCTACCCCTCTAAATGATAGCATGGAGACCAAGGCGATAAAGACTGTATTTGGTGATAACGCCTATCACATTCCAATAAGTTCCACCAAGTCAATGATGGGGCATCTAATAGGGGGCGCCGGAGCCGTGGAGGCAGCGACATGCATCATGGTTATCCGGCATGGGGTCATACCACCGACGATAAACCTTACCCACCCCGACCCTGAATGCGATTTGGATTATGTGCCTAATGTGGCTCGTCGAGCCAGGGTTACTACCGTTCTTTCCAATTCTTTTGGCTTTGGCGGGCATAACTCAGTTCTGGTTATTGGGCAATATTCTGAGGCGTAAGCTTGAATCATAGTCGTTGGAATATTTTGCCACCGATTCCAGACAAGTATCTGGTTGATACTTCACTCCTCCCCTCACTAATCGCTCAGCTCCTGTATAATCGCGGTCTCACTGAACCATCTCAGGTAGAATCTTTCATCACTGCTGATAAACGCCTGCTAGGTGACCCCTATCTGTTACCTGATATGCCCCGGGCGGTAGCCAGGATTTACCAGGCTTTGCTCTCCGGAGAAAGCATAGCTATTTATGGAGATTTTGATGCTGATGGCATTTCGGCAACTGCCCTGCTCGTTCAAGGGCTAACTTACCTCGGCGGTCAGGCTATTCCTTATATACCACATCGCTTGACCGAAGGCTATGGACTTAAAACAGCCGCTCTAGAAAACCTTTACCGACAAGGTATTAGCCTGGTAATTACCGTTGATTGTGGAATTACGGCTCTACTCCAGGTTAAGAAGGCACAAAGAATAGGACTGGATATAATTATTACTGACCACCATACCCCCCTGCCCGAAATCCCACCTGCCCTGGCTCTGGTTAATCCTAAGCTGCCCAATTCAACCTATCCCTTCTCCCAACTAAGTGGTGTCGGAGTAGCCCTCAAGCTTCTTCAGGCTCTATTCCAAGGGATGGGCAAAGAGGAGCAAGTGAATGAAGTAATGGACCTGGTCACCCTGGGAACTATAGCCGATATGGCGCCACTAATAGGGGAAAACCGATACCTAGTTAAGCAGGGACTAAAGCTAATTAACACTGCTCCCCGCCTCGGGGTGAAACAAATGATAACCCAGTCTGGACTAAACCCGGGTAGCCTTGACGCCGAAAGTATCTCCTGGGTGCTAGCCCCGAGGTTAAATGCTGCCGGCAGGCTGGCACACGCCATGAGCAGTTACAAATTACTGATGACAGACTCGCCGCAGGAGGCACAAGGGTTATCTATCTGGCTGGAGCAAAAAAACACTGAGCGACAGAAACTAACCGAGAAAGCATTAACTAAAGCTAGGAAACAAATATTAGCTCAGGAGATTTCAACACTCTTAATAGCCAGCGACAAAGACTATCCCGTTGGCATTATGGGACTGGTAGCCAACAAGCTATCGGAGGAATTTTACCGCCCAGCCATTGTCATCAGAACAGGTGAGCGGATAAGTAGCGGCAGCTGTCGTAGTATTCCTGAATTTAATGTTATCCTTGCCCTAAACCAGTATAGTAGCCTGCTACTCGAGTTTGGTGGGCACTCACAAGCAGCCGGTTTCACGCTGCCCACCAAGAATTTGCCTCGCCTGCAACAGGCATTGTTACACCTGGCAACTACAGAGCTAGCTGGGATTGAACTTCGACCCCGTCTGGATATTGATGCTGAGGTTACCTTACCTGACCTCACTGGGAAAACCTTCCGTGCCATTCAACAATTAGCTCCCTTTGGGCAGAGTAATCCAGCGCCTACTTTCCTCAGTCGTGGAGTAGGGGTTATTGATTGTGGCACTATGGGTAGTAATAGGGGGCACCTGAGATTGAAGCTCAAGCAGGGTGGCACGGTATGGGATGGGATAGCTTTTGGGTTTGGTAACTATCTGGCTGAGGTATCCTCGTCGCTTGACATTGTATATAATCTAAAAATAGACCGGTGGCGTGGGGAGGAGAGACTCAGACTCAACATTCTGGACTTCGCCCCAACAAGTCAAACAAGATAAAGCTATGAATATCGCTTTCATCATCCTAGCTATTATATGTGCCTATTTAATCGGCTCCTTTCCTTCGGGCTATATCGCTAGTCGTGTCAGGAAAGGGATAGACATTCGTGAGGTAGGCAGCCGAAATATGGGCGCTATGAATGTCTTCTACAAAGTAGGATTTGTGGCGGGTATCCTGGTTCTGGCTGTAGATATAGGTAAGGGGGCAGCGGCAGTTGCCTTAGCCTAATGGCTGGGAGCACCCATGATAGCTGAGCTATGTGCCGGGGCAGCGGCAGTAATGGGTCACAACTTTCCCGTGTTCCTCAAATTCCGCGGCGGGAGGGGAGGCGCCACCTGTATTGGCGTCCTTTTCTTCCTGATGCCCTGGGGCATCCCGGCCTACCTTGCTATCTTCGGACTTACCCTGCTGCTCACTCACTACCCTACCCTCAGCTACAGCGTAGCTTTTCCTTTGTTTCCCATTTATTGCCTGGCTAGTTTACCACTCATGGGTATGGGTAGTTTTCTCGATAGGGATACTGCTACTCCCTGTAATTAAATATATTCCCAGACTAAAGGAAATGCGCACCACGAGGGGTACCTGGCGCCATGTCTTCCTTCGTAAAAGTCTGAAGGACAGATTATGACTTTGTTCCAGCTCTTTCCGCCATTACCACTCTGACTTGACATGGCTGGCAATAATGTCTATAGCATCGAACAAATCAAGCGAGAGCAGAAAGTAAGAAGTCCTGACCCTAACATACTCATACCTCGGCTCTCGGAGTACCAAGGGCAACCCGATAGCCACCGCAAGAGCCACCAGGACGCCACTAATAACATTTACTCAATCCATTAATTCTTAGCTTCCTTCAGAAATGGAGATATTACACCTCCACTTTCACTTTTTGCCACGTTGCTCACGGACTAAACCATAGGCCAACAGCGCAAAGGGGCCACCAACGAGGGCAGCCAGACGCCAGAACCAGGGACTAATGCGACGAAAGGCCGAATCTACGGCTACCACTATGAAGCAGCCCACCCAGATAGCCACGGTTAGCCAGAAAAAAATAACTAGAATGTCCGAAGTCTCCATTGCGGTACCTCCTTATCTCCTTCCATTTGTTTCTTCATTTTCACTTTCCTCCTCCACCTTTACCCAACGTGTCCGATAAGCCAGTAAGGGGATAGTGATAAGTAAAACGATTATGGCTATTATTTGAGCCTGGTGCAAACCGAAGAGAAATGGGGTTCCCGGGCGCAGGAAATCAGTACCAACCCGCCACAGGGAGTAGAGACTGAGGTAGATAAGAAATAGTGAGCCCTCAGGCTTGAACCGCCCCCTTAGTATGATTAATACGGCAAAAACGAGTAAATTATATAAAATCTCATAAATCTGCGTGGGGTGAATTGCCACACCTTTAGTGGCAAGACAATTAGGGTGAGTATAGATAACACCCCAGGGTAAGGAAGTTGCTATCCCGTAGCAGCAACCATTTATAGTACAGCCGACCCGACCTATAGCCTGAGCCAGTATGATAGCCGGTGCTACCAGGTCAGCAAAGTAACCAAACTTAAAATCACTAAACCTACTATAAATCCAGATACCTAAGGCAGCGCCTAAAACAGCGCCATAGGCAGTTAAACCACCAGCACTGAGAATTAGCCCCGGGTTCTGCATATAGTAGTCCCACAGGTCAATAACATGGAGAAGCTTGGACGCCACTATACCCGATGGAATGCCTACCAGCGCTGCCATAAGAATAGTATTATTAGAAAGCTTAGCCCCCCTTCTTACCTGCCACAGCAGCCACAGGACGATGACTAATATCGCCAAGGCAATCATAATGCCGTACCACCTGATATTTAAGAAGGCTACGGGGTCTATGCCTATAGTAATCACCATTCCCCCCTAAATGAGCGTTAGTTTATGAGCAGAGTGCCTCAACAAAGGTCTCAGCTTTAAAAGGAGCCATATCCTCTAACCCGTCGCCAAGGCCAATAAACTGGATTGGAATTCTGAGTTCATCACAGATAGCCAGCACTATACCTCCTTTTGCCGTGCTATCCAGCTTAGCCAGGAAAATGCTGGTTACGCCTACTGCTTGAGTGAAATATGTAGCCTGGGTTAAACCATTCTGACCAGTGGTAGCATCCAGAACCAATATTACCTCGTGTGGAGCCGTACTATCATTCTTGGCTGCCACTCGCTTAATCTTTTTAAGCTCCTCCATCAGGTTAAACTTGGTATGTAGCCTCCCGGCAGTATCAATAATTACTTCCTGAGCTTGCCGATTGCGCGCTGCCTGTAGAGTATCAAAGACCACTGCTCCGGGGTCAGCACCCGGCTGATGAGCGATAACCTCCACCCCTGCCATTTCACCCAAGCGCTTGAGCTGGTCAATAGCAGCTGCTCTAAAGGTATCAGCCGCAGCCAGGATAACCTTTCTTCCTTCATTTTTGGCGCTATAGGCAAGCTTAGCTATAGATGTAGTCTTACCACCACCATTGACACCCACCGCCAGAATAACTTTAGGCAACGACAGATTGCCAGGTACTTCCCGGGGATTAACTTCTAGGA
>DUER01000063.1 GCA_011192075.1 Dehalococcoidia bacterium
CGAAGCCAGAGTAATTTTAGCCTTTCGGTCAGACACAGTAACCTCACGAACCAGATTCAACCCGACTACACTCCGCATAATGCCGGGAACCAGCACTTCATTAAGGCTTTCTCTTACCTGCTCCTCAATTAACACGGGTTATCCTCCATTCTAAGCATCCAGTACTTGGGTGATGTATTGCCATAGTAATTCTATCTCCTGAGTAACCGTGCCCTGGGAATATTCCACCATCGGCAACCCCTGCACTAGAGCCTCAGTGACTACATTATCAAAGGGAATCTTAGACGCTACTCCTACTCCCTGGCTAAGGCAATAGCTCTCAATCTGGCGGGTATTGTCCTCATTGACATTATACTTATTTATACACACTAGGGCCGGGACGCCAAAGTGGTAGCAAACACCAAGGACTCGCTCCAAGTCATGTATTCCTGATAGAGTAGGCTCAGTAACTAGAAGAGCCAAGTTAGCCCCAAACAGAGACGATATGACTGGGCAGCCGATGCCCGCGGCCCATCACTAATAATATAATCAAATCCCTGCTCCTTTGCAAGTAGCCCGGCCTGCTACCTGACCAGAGCCACCAGCTTACCCGAGTTCTCTAGAGCAATCCCCAGTCTGGTATGAACCAGAGGACCATATTGGGTATTAGATATAAACCAGCGCCCGAACAGGTTTTCCTTCATGGTAATAGCTTCAACATGACATATATGTAAGCAGAAGCCGCAGCCCTCACAGGAGATGGGGTCACCCTTGTAATCCTTAATGGCTTCAAAACGGCAAAGCTCCTGGTATAAGCCACAGTGGGTACATTTCTCTTCATCAATAAAAGAAACCTGCCCACTCCAGAACTCGTTCTGCTGCTGGATAATCGGATTAAGCAGAAGGTGAAGGTCAGCGGCATCTACATCACAGTCGGCTAGTACCTTACTCTAAGCTAAGGCAGCAAAGCAACCTACTATGCTGGTCTTTCCCGTTCCACCTTTGCTGCTTAACACCACAACCTCTTTCATCCCGGCTTCCTTCTAGTATAGATTCTAGTGATGGCCTCGTTACCAGTTACATAACATATAGTGCACCCACATTCTTCCGACGTTATCTCTTCCAGGTAGACATCAAAACCTAATTCCTGGTACATCTCCAAGGTCCTTCTGAGGTGTGCTCCGGAAGTAGTAGAAGCCAGTTCCCAGCCTTCCTTTTCCAGCTCTTGCCTAGTCTTACCTGTTTCCTGCAACTGCAGCCTCCCTTATTCTCCCCAAAAGCTTAAGTAAGCTCTGTCGCCACTCTGGCATACCCTCGACCAACGGAATACCCCTGGAGTATAAGCTGGCAATGTCGGTATCCAGGGGGATAGTGAACAGGATTGGTATGTTCTCTTTATTATAGCATTATAGAGTCGAAGAGTAATCCAGCCACCGTTATTTATTATTTCACCTCTCCATAGTCAACAATCGAATGCCCTTTAACTGCCGGAAGGTCGCTCCCTGACTGACGCCACGAAGCACTGCTTCTGGGTCAACTACCTTTGTACCTGAGACAGCGTCAACACCATATTGGAAAAGGATAGGTGACAACGGAGCCGTAGGCCCCAGGATAATGACATAGGCTTCAGGACGACAAATACTGAGTAAGCCCTCAATAGTATGGTTAGTAAAAGTCATGCCAGTAATAGCTACTATGTCAGCTTGAGGAACCAGGCTTTCTGCCTCAATTTCAGCAAAGTCTTCTTCCCTTGGGTGCCGCTCAATTACCCAGAGCTCTTTTACTACCTGGCGAAGTTGGAACACAAAGGGAAAGTGCCCGATGAGGGCAACTTTCTTACCCTTACCCTTCTTAGCCAGAAGGTCGCCAGCATTAAGAGCAAAGCAGCGCCCCTCGTCAACCTCAAGAAGCGAGTTGATGGCTGCCATGCCAATGGCAGCCTCAAGAAGACTTAATGAGTAAGCCATTTGAGCTATCTCCAAGGCTCCCTTGCCCAGCAGTATTCCTGCCCCTTTGACTGGAGGAGCGTCCTGGTGATGACCCTGTTCATGGGGTGTTGATGCCAGTCCACAATGTCGCGTCACCACCGCTGTCTGAAAACGACCCTGATGGATGTCTCTCACATCGGCTTCAAAGTTCAGTGTAGACAGTAAAGCATCAAGAATTTTCATCCTCATTTTACCTGTGCCTTCCTCCACGACGCCCTCTCCCAATACCTTTGCCCCAACCGAAGGGTGGGATAGGCAGAATACTAGGTGAGTTACATGACGGGCAGAGCCTTGGGGGCATAGTTATCATAGTCTCAAAAGGAACCTCCCACTCATGACCATTAAGACAACGGAAGCGTCGGCTAGCCATCTCAAAGTTGCCCCCTTCGATCCGTATCGCCCTCCCGTTGAGTAGGGCGTCAGCTACCTTCTGTCTAGCTGCCACCAGTACCCGGTGAAAGGTAGGACGGGAAATATGCATCCTTTCCGCACATTCCTCCTGCTCCAACTCCTCCAGGTCCTTGAGACGTATCGCCTCAACTTCCTCAACGGAAAGGCATACCTCATCAAGTAGTCGAGCCAGAATTCCCGCCGGTTTGAAGTAGGTTATCTCCGGCATAAAGGCAACACGGCGCCACTTGGGCAATCTGCCCATAATATTTTTTCCCCCACTTTTGATTATTAAGAACGTAAGTTCATATTAGGTGATTTATGGACTTATGTTCATAATTATAATAACATGGAATTAATTTGCTGTTAAGTGCTTGTGAAAAAACCTAAAGCAACGACCACACAAACCGGATATACTATTATGTCATATATAGCCTGTGCCGCCTGATATAGCTTTCTACCGGTCCGGGGACAAGGTGGCTAATGGATAATCTCTGGGCTATCCGGTCTCTGATTTCCGAGGCGCTGATATCGATTTCTGGCTTATCCATAAGTATCACCCGCTGAGATGACCCGGGAATACGGGCTTCCAGAGCTTTAAGGTCAGGACGAGGATAGCCTGGTCTAGGAACAACTGCTAAGCGGCACATGGTAATAAGCCGGGATGGCTCCTTCCACTGAGGGAGCTCGGCTAGGCTATCCCAGCCTAAAATAAAATATAAATCATTCTCAGCCCCAAGCTGAGCCTGTAACTCAGCTATAGTGTCAACGGTATACGTGGCACCGGGGCGCTCTACCTCCATAGTAGACAGCTTCAAGCAAGGTTTATCGGCAATGGCAAGACGTACCATATGCACCCGGTCCTCAGCCAGCGAAACTGGGTTATCCATCTTTAGCCAGGGTTGACCAGCAGGCACAAACAGAAGCACAGCCAAATCCAGTCGGCTTCTTACTTCCTCAGCCACAACCAGATGCCCGTTATGAATCGGGTCAAAGGTTCCCCCCATCAACCCTATATTCATGTTATTACCACTCCCATTCCAACTTCCCACATTGGACTTTATCCCCAGGTTTAACCCCAGCCTTCTCCAAAGCCTTGCTGACCCCCAGCCTAGCCAATTGCCTCCCCAGTTGCCCATGCACCTCAAAGCTACTGACATCGCTTCCAGCGATAATGCGCTCAAGCTCAGGGGCTACCACAACAAAGATATCTCCCTCCTTATGCACCTTAGCCACTGCCCTTCTAGGTTGAGGGCGAAAGACCTTCCTGGGAATTTCCTCACCGACTTTTTCCTCAGCGGTCACTGACCGAAGCATGTTTGCAGTTTCAACCATAAGCTTGTCAATACCCTCTTTAGTTGCTGCTGAAATAAAAAGGGCTTTACACCTGGCAGCAGTAATGTCAGCTTTTATCTCAGCTAAACGAGCCTGCACTTGCGGTAAATCAATCTTATTCACTACCACAAGCTGTGGTTTCTGAGCCAGAGCTGAGTCAAATAAGCTGAGTTCGGTATTCACCCGTATCATATCTTCAGCCGGAGATGACGAGGTGCCATCTATCATATGAATTAGTATTTTGGTACGCAACACATGACGCAGGAAATCATGTCCTAATCCTCGACCAAGGTGAGCACCATCTATTAGCCCTGGAATCTCAGCCAACACCAAGCTTTGCTGACCGACCTCAACCACGCCCAATACCGGCTGGCGAGTAGTGAAGGGATAAGCAGCTATCTTAGGTTTAGCTGCTGAAGCCACTGATAGTAAGGTAGACTTGCCCACATTGGGATAACCAATGATACCAACATCCGCGATAAGCCTTAATTCCAATATTAAAGAACTCTCTTCCCCCGCTTCCCCCTTTTGGGCAATCCGGGGGGCCTGACAAGTAGACGAAACAAAATGTGTGTTGCCCCATCCTCCCTTCCCCCCCTTAGCTGCTACCACCTGCTGCCCAGTCTCCTCCAAATCAGCTATAGGGGCACCACGACCTATCTGAGTCTTGCGCCAGATCATTGTTCCCAAAGGAACTGCCAACACCAAGTTGGCCCCTTTCCTTCCGTGCTTCCGTTTACCCTTGCCTCCTTCCCCAGCTGATGCCCTGTAAAATCCCTTGTACCTGAATATATCCAGGTTGGTAATGCTGGAATCAGCCCTAAGCACCCCATCGCCCCCATCACCCCCATCGCCCCCATCAGGACCGCCAAAAGGAACATACTTCTCCCGCCGAAAGCTTACTACTCCGCTTCCCCCCTTGCCAGCTCTTACTGTTATTTCAACTCTGTCAAACATTTCAACTTAATACGTTACTAACTAATCAATCATAAGATACTAGGTAATTTATTTATTATTTAGTAATAATATAGCATATTAACAGAAAACGAGAGTAGGAAGTTAAGTTGCTATGAGTTGCGCACTTGAGTTATGAACAAAAATAAGGGCACTTATACACCTTTGGTGTCATATTAGGATGGGCCAGCTTGTTCATGTTTTGCTCATACATCGGTGGTTAGTGGTGGAAGAAAGGGGTTAGTAATTCCGTTCTTTTTACTTACGATGTATCTTGTGTTGCATGTCTATGATTTTGCGTCTCAGATGAGGGATGGTCTTGAGGTTACTGGCTATTTTTTCACAGGCGTGGATAACAGTTGAATGGTCTCTGCTCCCTAGTTCTTTTCCAATTTGAGCGAGTGAACTATTGGTCTCTTGCCTGATAAGATACATTGCTATCTGTCGGGCTAGAACTGTTTCCCTGTCTCTCTTACCACTCTTTAGGTCGGCTGGAGTTAGCTGAAAGCTGCTGGCTACCATCTCTATTATTAGATTGGGTGTGGTGGTAAAATCCCTAGTAGCTTTGCTGGCTATGTCCTCAAGCGCTCGAGTGGCTAACTCCATGGTGGGTAAAGCTCCAGTCAGCCTGGCATAAGCAATAACCCGGTTCAGGGAACCTTCCAGCTCTCTTATGTTTTGGTGAGCCCGCTGGGCAATAAATTCGAGGACATCTAGAGGAATTTTTACTTGTTGATTTTCAGCCTTGGCTTGCAAAATGGCTAGGTATGTTTCCAGGTCAGGGGGTTGAATATCAGCAATTAACCCCCATTCAAAACGGGAGCATAACCGACTTCCTAATAAGGGTATATCTTTAGGCTGGCAATTACTAGTAATAGTTATCTGGCGATTAGCATTATGAAGCTCATTAAAAGTGTGGAAGAAGCTTTCCTCTGTTTGCTCCTTACCGCTGATAAAGTGGATGTCATCAATTAACAATATATCAACACTTCTATATTTATGGTGGAATTCATCGGTTTTTTTGTGACGGATAGCATTTATAAACTCGTTGGTAAACTGCTCAGCGCTAACATAAAGTACCTGAATATGATTAGCCAGAGCCACACGACCAATAGCATGCAGGAGATGAGTCTTACCTAAACCCACTCCGCCATATATGAATAGTGGGTTATAACTATGTCCTGGGTTTTCGGCGACTCTCTGGGCGGCGGCATAAGCTAAGCGGTTACCACTACCGGTGACGAAGGAATCAAAGGTATATTTTGAGTTGAACCTCGGCAGGATTGTTTGTGCCACAGGAGGGATTTCTTCTTGATCACTGTAGCTACTTGTTGAATTTGGATACCTGCCATCTACTTGAAAAACGACTCTGGTGTCATGGTTGGTAAGACCAATGAGTGTTTTTTCAATGAGAGAGTGCAGGTTCTTGTCTAAGTATTCAGTGATAAAGGTGTTGGGTACCCCAACCACAAACTGACCATCTTGATAAGCTAAGCCCACAGTTTTTTGTAGCCAGGTCCGGTAGTTTGACTTGTTGACTTGGATTTGTAGCTCACCTAGGGCGGCTTCCCAGATTTCTTGTGCTGATCTAGCTTCCATTAAATTCCCATGCTCCTCGTTTTTCTCAAGATAGATTCGCCATATGACGAATCTTGGCTCAATCTTATGAGCCGGAGGTTAGCAGCGGACTTGGTTGAGGCTTGGGGGAGGAAAGTCGAAGACATATTGTTAGAATATCATGCTCGGCTTGTTTGATGGCAAGGTTTTTGCCGTTGATTACTGGGCATTTTAAGCCCATGGCTTCCCTTACAAGGTCTGTCAGACTTACTTTTTTAGGCAATATTGAACTCATAGATATAAAATGGGAAGTTGTTAGAAAATATTTTTACTGTTAAAATTTGTGGAAGGAGGTTTAGATTGCGAGTTGTTTTTATGGGCACCCCTGAATTTTCAGTTCCCTCTCTGGAACATCTTGTACTTAATCAGTATCAGGTGGTTGCCGTCTATACCCAGCCTGATAAACCGTCTGGCCGGGGGTGTTCTCTAGTTTATCCACCATTGAAAAGGGCGGCCGAAACGTTGAATCTGCCGGTAGTGCAGCCAGTCAGGTTAAAGGAGGCAGAGGTAGTATCGCAACTAGCCGGCTTTCACCCTGATGTTATCGTGGTGGCTGCCTTTGGTCAAATTCTGCCCCAATTGATATTAGACATGCCTGCCTACGGATGTATTAATATTCATCCGTCTTTGCTGCCTAAAAATCGAGGAGCCTCACCCGTGGCAGCGGCTATTTTGGCAGGCGATGAGTTTACCGGGGTAAGCATTATGCTGATGGATAAGGGCTTAGATTCCGGCCCTATATTAGCTAGGGCGCAGATTCCTATTTCAGCTCAAGATACCACGGGTTCACTTACGGCCAAGCTCTCCCTGGTAGCGGCTCACTTACTCCAGGAGGTTTTAGTGCACTGGTTACGGGGTGAGCTTACCCCTCAACCTCAGAATGAAACTGAGGCTACCTCCTCTAGCTTAATCTCCAAGGAGGAGGGTGAGATTGACTGGCATCTGCCAGCTATAGATATATGGCGGCGAGTGTGTGCCTTCCAACCCTGGCCGGGGTGTTACACCAAATGGCAGGGAAAGCAGCTCAAGATTATTGAGGCGGTGCATTTAGCTGAGGAAGGAACCCTTGAAGTAGGGCGGGTAGTAGCACTGTTGCCAACCGCTGAGCGGTTAGAGGCTGCATTTGGAGTCCATACTGGAAACGGAATTCTGGGGGTGTTAAAGGTTCAACTGGAGGGTAAGCAGGCTATGTCAGGGGTTGAGTTTTTTAGAGGACAGAGACAGTTCATGGGGGCAATACTACCATACTGACGGCAGGCAGGTTGTTCAGCAAACTCTTTCTTCCTACCTGCCCTCGGTTATGTTGCTTGACTTAGAGGCCGGCTTGTAAAATCTGTGGTAACAAGTAAAGGAGGCTACTTTGTCTTTACCGGAGGACCTGAGCCAGTTTAACTCCCTGGTGGATATTATAGCCAGGCTGCGAGCCCCTGACGGTTGCCCTTGGGATAGGAAGCAGACCCATGCTTCTCTGAGGGAAAACCTGCTTGGGGAATGCTATGAGGCGTTGGAGGCTCTTGATGAAGGGGATTCTGGGAAGCTTTGTGATGAATTAGGTGACCTGCTGATGCAGGTTGTGCTCCATACCCAGATTGCTACTGAAGCCGGGGAGTTTGAGCTGGGGGACATTTTAACTAGCATCAATACCAAGCTAATCCACCGCCATCCTCATATCTTCGGCTCAAAGAAGGTTAAGGATGCTGAGGAAGTGCGACGTAACTGGGAGGTGCTAAAGCAGGAGGAGAGGGAGGCTGGTACCTCGATACTGGCTAGTGTACCCAAACAGATGCCGGCTTTAGGTTACAGCCGGGAGATTCAGCACCGGGTAGCCCAGGTCGGCTTTGATTGGGAAGATATCGATGGCATTATAGACAAGCTGGCTGAGGAGGTCAGCGAATTTAGGCAAACTGAAAACAAGGAGCAGAGAACACAGGAGTTTGGCGACTTGCTCTTTACCCTGGTTAATATTGCCCGCCGACTGGGGGTTGATTTAGAGGCAGCACTGAGGGAAGCCAACCGGAAGTTTTGCCGTCGCTTCTCTTACATGGAAGAAGTCTGCCGCCAGCACGGGCTGAACTTAAGTCAGATCTCCTTTGACGAGCAAAACGCCCTGTGGGAGGAGGCTAAGAGGGACGTTTAAGGATGAGGTTATTATCGGGGCGAGAGGATTTGAACCTCCGACCTCAGCGTCCCGAACGCTGCGCGCTAACCTGGCTGCGCTACGCCCCGCTAACTGATATTATAGGTGGATTTAGCCTCCATTGTAAAATGGCGTAAGGAAACCATCCCCATTGGTAGATTTAATAGTTATACATGTCTTGCCACGCATAAATGGGGGTGAGGTAGATAATACTATTCTTTTTAGCCACGACAGTGTAAAATCTGGATACTTAATAATTGAGAGATGGAATTGAGAACTCTAGGTATTGCCGCTAAATGGCTATTTGTGCTCTGTCTACCCACCCTGCTGCTAACGGCTAGCCTCGGCTGGGCAGTAAACAGCCTCTGGCTATACAGATATGGCTTTGACAAATACAATGTCGGCCACACCACAGGTTTGGCTCAGTCTGAGCTTGAGAAAGCAGCCGGCGGACTGATTTCATATTTTAACTCCGATGAAGAATATATTAGCCTTACCGTAATTAAGTATGGCGAACCGTTTACTCTATTTAATCAGCGAGAGGTGACTCATCTTAAAGATGTAAAAGGGCTGATTTGGCTGGACTACCGGGTGTTGCTTGGCACTCTGATTTATGTTTTATGCTACACTGGGGTTAGCCTCTTGTGGCGGAGAAAAAAATATTGGCGGCGGCTGGCGTGGGGGGTGGTTGGTGGGGGCGGTATCACCCTAGTCCTGATGCTGGCTCTGGGGTTGGGGACACTATTTAACTTTGACCAGCTCTTTCTACAATTTCACTTCATCAGCTTCGCCAATGAGCTGTGGCAGCTTGACCCAACCAAAGACTACCTGATTATGCTCTTTCCCCAGGGCTTCTGGTTTGATGCTACCGTATTCTGTGCCCTGGTTACAGCAGGGCTAGCAATAATCTTGGGTGGGGTAGGGGGAGGCTATCTACTATTTACTAGAAAAAGGACTACATGTTAATATATCCATGTTAATATATCAACACGAAAGGAGAAGTAAAGCATGGAAGACCAACCAACCATTCTTACTGTCCAGTGGGTAAGAGAGGAGACAGCACAGATGCACTTGATTTCCCTGAATGGGGAAAAGATCTGGTCCTTTATCCCGGGGCAAATTGGGGTCCTGGGAATAGAGGGAGTGGGAGAATCGTACTTCGCCATAGCCTCGGCTCCGGAAGATAAGGGGGGCATGGAGTTTCTGGTAAAAAAAGGAGGAGGCGCATCAGAGGCCTTGTTTGGGGTAAAGAAAGGCGACCCGGTCCAGGCCAAGGGTCCTGTAGGCAAGGGATACCCGATTGACCAGTACCATGGGCGTGACTTCCTACTGGCATGTGTGGGGAGTGCTATTGCCCCTATGCGGAGTGTGTTGAGGTCTATTTGCAACCGAAGGGTGGATTTCGGGAAAATAGTGCTGGTCTACGGCGTTCGTCACCCCGATGAGTTTTCTTTCATCCACGAAGTGGAAGGCTGGCAGAAATCAAACATCGAGGTTATTCTGACCGTGAGCCGTCCCGAAGGGAAAGAATGGAAAGGAAAGACGGGCCACGTGCAGTCGCATTTTAGCGAGGCTCTAAAGGGACTTTCCAAACCGATGGTGCCGATTTGCGGCATGAAAGCGATGATGGAGGAGAGCCGGGCAGAGCTAACCCGCCTGGGTGTAGAGGCAACCGAAATACTGACTAACTATTAGCCTCAGCAGGGCTGGCTATAATCTTGGGTGGGGTGAGTGGGGGGTACTTGTGGAACACAAGGCTAAATTTGCGAGCTAGGCGGGCAAAGGCTCACCCCAATCGGTTTCTATATCTGTGAATCCTCGTCAGCAAGTTTGTGGATCAGATACAATTGTGCTATGTTATATAGAGCAGCTGAAATCAGCTTTATCGCTGACGTAGGCGGCTGCCTCAGCCCTCTTTAAGAGGGCTTTTTCTTATGGGTAAATCACATATCCATAGTTGTCTTTCCTTGACGCCTCCAACATATACCTTGGCTTAATTCTTTTATAGAGCTTATGTATCCCCCATTTTGCCTGTTCAGGCGTATGGTTATGCCGTAATCGTGCCAGATATGCACTCATATCCGCAAGTTGAACAAAGTAAGAATACTGCGAGTGCCGTGAAAAGGGATCCTCAATAACTTTTACCACCGGAGCCTGATAATATCCACCATAATGACTTGGAATTGGATTATAAACCCTCATCTTTCTTGATAGCTGGCGAACCATCTTGTCATGACCCTCATCATTGACAACAATCCCAAATCCTTGCTTTCCTAGCAACCAATTCTCATATCTCTGAAAAAACATCGTCCAGGCAATCTCACTGATTTTAGGAGTAGATATAAGTTGAGGAGAAGCTTTGTTAATGCTTACAGTGAGAATGGTTACCTCCTGAGAAGACCGTAAAAACTCTGCCGTTTGTCTAAAAATTCTGTTTCGGTCTGCGTAAGACAATCTTAACCTTGTAAAATCGCCCGAGTTCCGCCATAAGTCTGTTGCCCTCAAATCAGCTCTCAATGTAAGCCTAAAGTCTCTTTTAAGGCTCTGTCTAAATGCTTTCACCTTCTCAAGGAACACCTTCCAATTAGAATCAGCAAGAATTATTCCGCTCAAAGTATAATACTGAGTTATTGCGACATTATGCCCATCATCACCCGATTCATCAACATACGCAATGTACATTTGTAATAACCTTTACCTAGCGTCTAACTGTTATAATGGGAAGAATACTTACCCTTGACTGACGCCTAATATAGCACCCAGCCAAATTTGAGTCCAGTCCCTTAGTTTGTCAAGCAGTCTATCTCCTCACCCTATTCAACCTACCCACCGCCTCGTTCTTTCCTCTAATACCCAGTTTAGTCTTGTTTATGGCTTTTCTCAGGAGCTCAATTGACTGGTCGTAGGTTCTTCTATCAAGGGGAGCAGGGTACATTAGCAGTTTTGACCCCCTCAAACTGATAGCGGATAATTCTGATTATCAGCAGAAGGACCGGAGGAGCCAATAAAGACACAAACAGAATAACAGCAAGGCTTGCCCCGGCAGCTTGCGCTATTACGGCAATCACAGTGCTTGCCACTGTATAAAATATGATGTTCTGCTTCCACATCTTACTATATAGACAAACTCAGAGTTTCCCTAATCTGCCCTGGGGTATCACATTGCAACACTTACTCTAATGGTCAACTATCTACTCCCCAGCCTATTTAACCTGTTCATCGCCTCCTTCTTCTCACCGATGCCAAGCTTAGTCTTGTTTATGGCTTTTCTTAAAAGCTCGATTGACTGGTCATAGGTTTTTCGGTCAACGGGGTAGGGGATGCCGTCCTTACCGCCGTGGGCAAAGCTATAGCGGGCGGGGTCGCGGTAGCTGGGAGCAACCCCATGAACCAGTTCGGAAATAAGGCTCAGGGCTCGGATAGTCTTGGCACCGACCCCCTTTAGCCCCAGCAACTCCTCAAAGTCCTGCGGCTGGCGCTCGTAGGTGCTCAATATAATCTTGCTCAGACTATCGGGGTAGAGGTCCTGGGTGCTCAGGTAATGGTGGGAAGGCAGGTTTAAAGTCTTTATTCTTTTCAGGTCAGCCACGATTTTCTCTGGCTTTTCACTAGTGGCAATGTCGGTAATGGTGCTTCGGGCAGGGTTACTTTCAGTGGCAACCAGATTCAGTGCCTGCCCCATTGCCTCAGACAGGATGGCGGAGTGGGGCTCATTAACAAAGCTCTCAACCGCCTCACCCAGCCAGTGGTAGCGTCGGGCATAGCAGGTATCCCCGTTCATACCCTGCTGAATAACTGTCCACGAGCCGTGAGCAGTAAACAAGAAGGTATGATGGTAGAGCTGGTAGCCATCCTGAACCGCTGAACTATCCACCTTGGCTGACATCCGGCTGGCATATACCAAAGGGGCTGGGTTTAGTGAAATTATGTCCCCCCAAGACTCTATCTCTTGCGGGGTTCGCCGCGAGGTCTTGCCTTTACCCCCGGTGATAAATAAATCTAGGTCTCTTTCCAGCCCTTTTATCCCTTCCTTAAGAGCGCCACACAGAGTAGTGGTAACGCCACTTGAGTGCCAGTCATAACCCAGAATGCAGCCAAGGGCTTGAAACCAGAAGGGATGGGACAAGCGCCTCAGCATCTCTTCAGAGCCAAACTCAGCCACAATTGCGATAGTAATTTCTCGTGCCAGCTTGACCATGCGGTCAAATAACCAGGGCGGCACCCTACCGTAATGCAGGGGTAAATTAGCAATACCTGTCCGAGTTGGGATGATACCTGACATCTCTTGCCTCAATTCGTAGTTTAGTTTTAGTCTGGGAATGAAGTCAAATTCCTACTTCAAGTAAGGCACAGGCAGGAGTTGACTTGGCTACGGAAGAAGGATAAAATTAGCCTAAGAAGCGGGGTAGAGGGAAAGATTTCTCAATCGGGTGTCCAACAGAGTCAACTTCTTTCTGATGTCGAGCAACTGACCGAAAGCTTGGGGCAGCTTCCTGAGCCAGTAGTGAAGCCGTGCTTTATTGTGGTTAGCGGTCTGCCAGGAACAGGGAAATCTTATTTTTGTAGTAAGCTAGAAGAGAGGTTATCCTTTCTTATTCTAGAAAGCGATGCCTTGCGAAAGACCCTCTTCCCAGCGCCAAGTTACAGTCGGCAAGAGAGTTCACACCTTTTCCAGACTATTCATGTTCTTATTGAGAGGCTACTTAAAAGGGGAGTCCCCCTTATTCTAGATGCCACTAATCTATCAGAGCGGTATCGTGAACATCTTTATAGCATTGCTGACCGTATGGATTCCAAGCTAATCCTGGTGCGGGTTGAGGCACCACCTGAGGTAGTTCATGAACGGCTTAAAAACAGACTGGAACATTCAGAAGCTAAATCAGATGCGGACTGGGCAATATATCAGAGAATGGAGCCCACGGTTCAGAAAATCCGCCGGAACCACTATGCAGTGGATACCTCTAGAGATATTACCCCGGTCCTGGACAAAATTATGAGAGAGGCCAATAGGTGAAAGGAGATTTAAGGTGAAGATTAAGGTTATAGTCGGTGATATAGCTAAGATTGAAACTGATGCTATCATAGTCAACTTTTTTGAGGGGACGGAACATCTTGATGGTGACATAGCCAATATAGATAAGGCTTTGGCTGGGGCTATCACTCAGCTTATTAGCCAGGGCGAGATTAAAGGTAAACTTAATGAGATTACTGTTATTCATAGCCTGGGGAGGCTGCCATCAGCCCGGGTGGTGGTTGCCGGCTTGGGCAAAGAACAGGAGCTATCTCAGGATAGAGTCCGTGGGGCGGCGGCTTCGGCTTGCCGGTTACTGAAGCAGAAGGGAATGGACAATATTGCCACTATTGCTCAAGGAGCCGGAATAGCCGGTATCAGCCTGGAGAGTGCTGCTCAAGTAGTAACCGAGGGTGCCCTGCTCGGTGTCTACTCATTTCGTAAGCATATAACCAAAGAGGCTGAGCACGGTGAGATTAAGCAACTAATTATAGTGACCGCTGATGAAACTAAGCTCCCTATTGTAGAACAGGGCTGCCATAGAGGCAGGATTCTGGCTGAGGCAACCAATCTGGCTCGGGATATGGTCAATGAGCCAGCTAACTACATGACCCCGAGCCGAATGGCTGAGACGGCAAAGGGGCTGGCTCAGAGTTACGGGCTTGAGCTTAATATTCTTGAGCGGCAGCAAATGCAGGAGTTAGGCATGGGGGCACTATTAGGGGTGACCCAAGGGAGTCAGCAACCACCTAAATTCATTGTTCTTAACTATAAGGGGAGTGATTCTGGTGAAATTGATGTCGCCTTAGTGGGCAAGGGGATAACCTTTGATTCTGGCGGCATTTCTATAAAGCCATCTGAAGGAATGAGTGAGATGAAAGGAGATATGGCCGGGGGTGCCGCCGTTATGGCAGCGATAAGTGCCATTGCCCAAGTTAAGCCACAGATTAATGTTACTGCTATTGTTCCAGCCACAGAGAACCTGCCCAGCAGTAGTGCTCTAAAGCCGGGCGATATTCTAACGGCTATGAGTGGTAAGACAATTGAAATTATCTCCACAGATGCTGAGGGGCGGCTTACTCTGGCCGATGCTTTAGGCTACGCTAAAAAGCTCAGCGCCAAACTTATGGTTGATGTAGCTACCCTGACCGGAGCCTGTAGGGTAGCTCTGGGTGATATTTGTAGTGGTGCTTTTGGCAATAATCAAGAGCTAATAGATAAGGTAATTGCGGCCGGTAATGAAGCCGGAGAGCATATCTGGCAGATGCCAATGTATGAGGACTATAAGGAACAAAATAAGAGCGATGTAGCTGATGTCAAGAATGTTGGCGGTAAGTATGCCGGTGCTATCACCGGGGCTCAATTTCTCTCCGAATTTGTCGGTGATACCCCTTGGGTTCACCTAGATATCGCTGGTACCAGTATGAGCGAGAAAGAGCGAAACTACTTGATTAAGGGAGCTACTGGAGTGCCGGTACGTACCCTAGTCAACTTAGTCCTTTCTCTTGCCAATAGTAAAGGTGGTGAGGCATGAAAGTTGTAGTTCCATTAGTAGAGGGGTTTGAAGAGATAGAGTTTTCTACAATCGTTGATATTCTGAGGCGAGCTGGGATAGATGTTACCGCTGCTGGGCTAAAGGAAGGCATCATTAACGGAGCCCATGGCATTAGGGTAACACCTGATACCTTGATAGATAAGGTGAGTGTCGATGATTTTGATGCCATTATCCTTCCTGGCGGTAACCCGGGGTTTGTCAACCTAGGGAAGAGTGAAAAGGTATTGAAGCTGGTGAGGGGAATGTACGATAGGAGTAAGTATGTCACAGCTATATGTGGTGCCCCGTCTGTACTTGCTAAGGCAGGCGTAATTCAAGGTAAAAGGGCTACTATATTCCCTGGAATGGGAGATACTTTGACCGGGGCTCAATACAGTGACGAGAGGGTTGTTGTTGATGGCAAAGTTATCACGAGCCAGGGGCCGGGGACAGCCATGGAATTCGCCATCAAGCTGGTCGAGGTCCTGGCTGGCAAGAGGAAAGCCGAGGAAGTAACCAAGGAGGTCTTGGCCAAGTTCTAGCTCTAAGATTTGGAGTCGAGTTTTTAAACACGGACAGCTCCCAGTCAGTACTCAAATTGTGGTTCTGACGCCAGCCTTGTCCAAGACAGATTTAGCTTTCTTATCGGCCCCATCCCCCCTTTAATGACCTTGACAGCCGTGGTAAAATATTAGAGGGGGTGAAGAGAAGGAATAGAGAAAAATATAAGTTGGATATTAGTTGTATCGTTCTTGCTGGTGGCAAGGGCTTGCGCCTAGGGCGAGATAAGGTATTAGAAACTATTAACGATAGATATTTGCTACAGCAGGTAGTATCTCGTCTTAGTTTCTTTAATAGTAATATTATTATAGTTACTGCTGCGAAGCAGCCTTTACTTCAGTCTATTAGCTACCCAAAGATAAGAATAGCAACCGACACCTACCCTGATAAAGGTCCCTTGGGTGGTATCTATACGGGCTTAGCAACATCGGATTCAGTTAATAACCTTGTCATCGCTTGTGATATGCCCTTTTTGAACCAAGCCCTGCTCCGTTATATGATACAACTTTCGGCTAACTTTGACCTAGTGGTTCCACGATGGGATGGGATGGTTGAACCGCTTCATGCCGTTTACTCAAAGGGCTGCATAGTTCCTATAGAAAGTCTGCTTAAACAAGGTACTCTGAACATTGCCAAACTTTTTACCCTAGTCAAGGTAAGATATGTGGAAGCTGAGGAGATTGATAGGTTTGACCCTAAGCACTTGAGCTTTTTCAACATTAATACTGAAGCTGATTTGAAGATGGCAAGGGAACTAGCCAAGGAGATATAAGCAATGATAAGTGTGGAACAGGCTCTGGAGAAGGTTCTCAGTTATATAGGTGTTCTGGGAGAGGAAGAACGTCCTATTCTAGACTGTCTAGGGCAGGTTCTGGCTGAAGATATATACTCTCCCATCAGTGTGCCCCCGTTGGATAACACAGCTATGGATGGCTATGCGGTTAGGTCAAGAGATACTCAGGGTGCTGGCCGCCAGTCTCCCCGATTTCTACGGGTCATTGATACTGTCGCTGCTGGCTCCATTTCCAAGCATGAGGTGAAACCAGGCACGGCGATTCGTATTATGACTGGAGCACCGATACCAAAGGGTGCTGATAGCGTGGTGAGATTTGAAGATACCGATGAGCCTCAGCGAAAGATGTCTTTTACTGAAATAGGAATTTTAAGTGAAGTAAAGATTGGCTCGGACATTCGCCGGGCAGGTGAGGATATTGCTCAAGGGTCAATAGTGTTAAGGCAGGGAACACTAATCAGACCCTCAGAGATTGGTGTTCTGGCTTCATTAGGTCGAAGCATGGTGAAGGTTATTCGCCGTCCGGTGGTGGCTATTCTAGCCACTGGGGATGAGCTAGTTGATATTAATCAACCGTTACCCCCGGGTAAGATATATAATAGCAATACCTATAGTGTAGCTGCCCTGGTTGTGCGCTATGGCGGCGTTCCCCAAATTCTAGGGGTAGCCTTAGATAGTGAGGATTCACTGGTGGCTAAGCTCCATATGGCGCTAGACAGTGATATACTAATAACTACTGGTGGCGTGTCTATGGGGGACTATGACGTGGTGAAGGATATTTTGGCTAACGAGGGTGAAATTGTCTTCTGGCAGGTTCGAATGAAGCCGGGGAAGCCCTTAGCCTTTGGTACGATTAAGGGAATACCCCACCTTGGTTTACCAGGCAATCCAGTTAGTTCCATGGTTACCTTCGAGCTATTCGCTCGCCCGGCTATCCTTAAGATGATGGGTAAGAAAAACTTAGCCAAGCCTACTATAGAAGCAATAATAGAGAATCCTGTGGTAAACAGCGATGAACGCCGTATCTTCGCTCGAGCTGTGGTTGAAAAGCGAAGCGGTCAATATTTTGCCCGACTAACCGGTCCTCAGGGCTCAGGGATTTTGACTTCTATGACTATAGCCAACGGCCTGGTGGTTGTTTCCGAGGATAAGGCACGCGTAGCTGCAGGAGATATGGTTCAAGTAATGATGCTAGATTGGAATGAGGAGATTTAGAATGCGCCCTATTATTCCTAAGGGCTTATATATTGGGCTGAGGAGGAAGACTTGATATTTGAAGCGTCAGAGTTTGTCTTTCAACCACCACCATCAATATCTAGGGCGAGACGTATTCTGATTAAACCCAGTGCTTTTAACCCTATACCATATCCAGTAACTACCAGCCGAGATATGTTGTCATTGATAATTGAAAGCATCAGACAGGTCAGTGATGCCGATATTCTACTACTTGAGGGCACCCCGGGAGGGGGGCCAGTCTACCCTATATATCAGGCTTTGGGTTACAATTTCCCACGAGTATTGATGCTGGATGTGAAGGATTGTATCTGGGTGGAAGTAGACAATCCTTTAGCCAAGCCCTTTGCTGTGCCTACCTTCTGGGTGCCTAATGTTATTCTGTCCAGCGACTACTTAATAACCGTGGCTCCACCAAAGATTCTTAGTGGCAGAGCTAGTCTGAGTATAATGAACCTGCTGTCACTATTACCAAGCAGCAAGTATCATAGTCAGGCACTGAGTGGGTGGGGAGCCTTATATAGTTTGGGTATAGATAAAGTACTTGCTGACCTTTATTTTACTTTGCCCTTCGACCTGGGGATTATAGAAGCTCGTCAGAAGTTCACTAGCTCAGATAACACTACACAGGGAGAGGTTGAGGAGTATGGCAAGGTGTTTATTGGTGAGCCTTACCGTATAGATAGTGAAGCTTCAGAGACACTAGGGCTTAAGACAGACTATCTTGATTTAATTGATGTCGCCAAAGTGGAGTTAGAAACCTAAAAATATTTGAGGCTAGGAAAAACACGATTGCAGAACAAGTTAGACCGCGCTGGTTTATTGATTTTGATTGGTATTAGCAGAGCAATTGCTCGTTTTTTGCTCTGGCACAGAATTATTTATGTCCTAAGTGCCGTGAGCAGCAGGAGGCAGGTGCGGCAGAGATTCCAGACGGTGAACTACTATCTACCATTAGAGATTGCTGTTCTAAGACCCCGGGGTTTATTATCTCTAAGTCACCTATTTTATAGAGTATGTTTCGTCTTTTTCTAGCTAATGGCAATCAGCCCCTTGACCTCGAGGAATTGGGAAAGCAGTTAAGTGAACAGTCTTGTGGGGATATACCCGCCACGCTTCGGCTGAAATCCTATCTCACCTGCTCAGCCACGACTAATACTATGGACTAAGGCAGGTTAAAGACCAAGTTTAAATGCTGTAATACCTTATTCTAAAGCCGGAGTAACTTCCGGTATATTCTGACCAGTTGGTTATCACCTTTTCCACTTTAGCTCCTGGTGGTCCTATCTTGAGGTAGCCAATCAGCTTTTCTAACTGCTTTCTCTCCCCCTCAGCGTTTACCTCCACCGCCTCACCACTAGGTAGGTTATGCACATAGCCGGTTAGACCTAGCTCTACCGCCAGTTCGGATACGAAGGCACGGAAGAAGACGCCTTGAACATAACCGTATACTATTGCTTGAACACAGGCTAAGTCACTCACGGAACTTTATCCCAAGATGAGCCTTAGTGGGGACTCATGCTTATCCAATCGGTATAAGTCTTGCTGGTGAGCCAGGTCAATAGCTTCAGAGACCTCCTCCCTGAGCACAGGGCGTGCCAGTAACGGTATATCAAAAGCTTTGTGGCAGGGATGATACTGAGCCATAATGTTCAGGTAGGTATTGGTGGAAACCTCTTGAGCTAGGAAACGTACCACTTCTTGAGTTTCCGCTAGCCGATTAGGCAGAACCAAATGACGCACCAGCAGACCACGCTGAGCCACCCCTTGTTCATCTATCTGGAGGTCGCCTACCTGACGGTGCATTTCCTTGACCGCTGCTCTATTTACTCTAGGGTAGTCCTTTATCCCGGATAACTGCTCAGCGATTCTTTCATCGGAATACTTCATATCGGGCATATAGATATCAACAATCCCGTTTAATAGCTCTAGTGTTTCCACAGAGTCATAGCCACCGGTGTTATATACCAAAGGCAGAGATAGTCCCGCACTTACTGCTAGCTCCAGAGCATCTAGGATGTAAGGCACTACATGGGTTGGGCTTACTAGATTTATGTTATGACAGCCCCTTGCCTGGAGAGAGAGCATTATCCTGGCTAGTTCTTCCCCACCTACCGCAATTCCCTCGCCTAACTGACTTATGGTGTAGTTTTGGCAGAAGACGCATTGGAGGTTACAATAGGTAAAAAAGATGGTTCCCGAGCCATGCCTGCCTACCAGAGGCGCCTCTTCCCCAAAGTGAGGCCCATGGCTGGAAACTAATGTCTGACTGGTTATGTGGCACTTACCGCTTTCACCAATCAGGCGATTAACACCACAAAGACGAGGACACAGGCAACACTCCTCCAGCC
>DUER01000064.1 GCA_011192075.1 Dehalococcoidia bacterium
GATATTGGCATAGTAATTATATTGGAAGACTATACACAATATGTTGAAGATCTGGTTAGCCGAATAAAGAAAGGGAAAGGAACCACTCCAGTAATCATCGAAGTTCCATCGAAGTTTGGCACGAAGTACTCGGATATTAGGGAATATTACATGGCGCTTATCAGAGAATCCATTGGGTTTGAAGTAGAAATTTGACATTACGGCAAGATTAGGAGGATAAAGACATGGGTAAAATATGGAGAGTTTCAGGGCCTCTAGTTATCGCCGATGACATGAAAGGTTCCCAGGTTTATGAGGTTGTTGAGATAGGTGAAGAAGGGCTTGTTGGTGAAATAGTAGGACTGGAAGAGAACAAGGCGATAATTCAAGCACACGAGGATACTCTGGGATTGAAAGTTGGCGAGGTGGTGAGAGGAACAGGAAGAGTGTTAAGTGTAGAGCTGGGCCCCGGACTCGTGGGCTCTATTTACGATGGTCTGCAAAAGTCTTTGCTTACCATGGGTGAGGATATCGGCCCGTTTATAAAACGGGGTGCTAAAGCCTCAGCTCTCCCGCGCGATAAAAAATGGCAGTTCACACCGAAAGTCAAGGTAGGGGATGCTGTTGACCAAGGGGACATACTAGGCGTAGTTCCCGAGACCAATCTAATAGAACACAGGATAATGGTGCCGGTGGGAATCAAAGGCAAGATAAAGGAGATACGCCAGGGCGATTACACAGTCGAAGAACCTGTAGCCTGGATAGAGCATAATGGTGAAGTAAAAGAACTCACGTTGATGCACGAGTGGCCAGTAAGAAAGCCCAGACCCTATAAACAGAGGTTCGATCCTTCGGGCTTACTCACTACCGGTATGAGAATTTTGGACTACATGTTCCCTCTTGCTCTTGGAGGCAAGGCTTCGATACCCGGTGGCTTCGGTACTGGAAAAACCGTTGCCCTGCAGCAGTTGGCCAGATGGGCTCAGACACATCTGAATATCTACGTTGGTTGCGGCGAAAGGGGTAACGAGATGGCGGACGTGCTTTATAGCTTTCGACAACTCAAAGACCCCAAGACAGGAAGATTGTTACAAGAGAAAGAGATCTTCTTAGCTAACACCTCTAATATGCCCGTTGTAGCCAGGGAAGCAAGTATCTTTGTTGGCATTACTATGGCCGAGTACTTCCGGGACATGGGTTATGATATTCTGGTAGTCGCTGATTCGACTTCCAGATGGGCTGAAGCCATGAGGGAGATGAGTGGAAGACTGGAGGAAATGCCAGGGGAGGAAGGCTTTCCCTCGTATATGGGCTCCCGGCTTTCCTCCTTCTATGAAAGAGCGGGAATGGTTGAATGCCTGGGCAGTCCTGAAAGAAAGGGCTCAGTAACGGTAGCCGGTTCTGTGAGTCCACCGGGAGCTGACTTCAGCGAACCGGTAACACAAAACACGCTTAGAATAATAGATGCCTTCTATGCCCTGGAAGTTTCACTGGCCAACAAGAGACATTTCCCAGCTATAAGCTGGCTCACTAGCTACAGCCTATATGTAGATGCAGTTAAGGATTGGTGGAATGAACACGACCCGGGCTGGGAGAATACCAGAACCAGTGCCTTAAGAGTATTACAACAGGAGGCTGAGCTGGAGGAAATTGTGAGACTCGTAGGACCCGAAGCTTTACCCGAAGGAGATAAATTATTGCTTCTTATCGCCAGGATGATACGTGAGGACTTTCTCCAGCAAAGCGCCTACAACGAAGTGGATACCTACTGCACACCAGCCAAAGCTGGGCTCATGCTTAAGACCATAATGAAGTTTTCTGAACTAGCTCAGGAGATGTTGAATTCGGGAGCAGGTATTGAGAGCATCCGCTTATCACCTATGGTGTACAGAATATCCAGGATGAAAGACATACCAAATGACGTGTTTGAACAGAGAGTCAAGGAATTGTGGTCAGAGATGGAACAGAGCTTGGTAGCCGGCAAACAAGTTCCCTGAGAAAAGGAGGGTTTTTATGGATTTCTCCGCACTTTACATTAAAGAAGGAAGAGCAATTAACAAGGCTAAGGGTGCTTTGCTCATAGCTGAGAGCATACCTGGCATAAAATTTAATGAGATGGTGGACGTTCAGCTTAGAAATGGTGAGGTGAAAGGTGGTCAAGCAATAGACATTAGTGAAAAGGCATCCATAATCGAGGTATTTGGTGGCGTTAGCGAAGTGGACCTCATCGGAAGCAAGATAAGGTGTAAAGGTGAAACCTTAAAGTTGCCGGTGTCTATTGACATTTTAGGGAGAATCTTCAACGGGATGGGAGAACCAATAGATGGGGGTCCACGGGTGATACCCGAAGATTACCTGGATATTAACGGCGAGCCTATAAATCCCGCCCTCCGCCAGCCTCCAGCAGAGTTCATTGAAACGGGAATCTCAGCTATAGATGGCTTGAATGCATTAGTCAGAGGGCAGAAATTGCCCATTTTTAGCGGCTCAGGCTTACCCCATAATCGAATTGTAGCCCAAATAATCAGACAGGCAACTGTAAAGGGCAAGGAGGAGAGATTCGCTCTGGTATTTGCTGCTATTGGTATCAGCTACGATGATGCCTCCTTTTTCATGAGGAACCTCGAAAGAACAGGTGCACTGGAGAGAACGGTAGCCTTCATTAATACCGCGTCGGACCCTGTTATTGAGAGAATATCAACACCCAGACTAGCTTTAACGGCAGCCGAATACCTGGCCTGGGAACAAAATATGCATGTGCTGGTCGTGCTCACTGACATGACCAATTATTGTGAGGCTCTCCGTGAACTTTCTTCTATGCGCGAAGAGATACCGTCGAGAAGAGGATATCCCGGCTACATGTACACCGACCTTGCTACGATATATGAGAGAGCAGGTAGGATTCTTGATAGAGAAGGCTCGGTAACCATAATGCCCATTTTGACTATGCCTGACGATGATATAACGCACCCTATACCCGATCTTACTGGCTATATAACCGAGGGACAGATTGTCCTCTCCCGAAACCTAGAGAGAAAAGGCGTATACCCGCCAATAGATGTGTTCTTATCTCTTTCCCGGATGATGAAAGAGGGGATCGGGCCGGGTAAGACCAGAGAGGATCACAACAATGTTTTCATGCAATCCTATGCTGCCTATGCTGAAGGATGTTACCTAAGGGAGATATCCACAATTATAGGTGCTGAGGCACTGGGCGAAAGGGATAGAATATATTTGTCCAACGCAGATGAGTTCGAGAGAAAATTCATATCGCAAGGTGAATGGGAGAAAAGAACCGTAGAAGACACCCTGGATATAGCCTGGAAGCTATTTTCAGTACTGCCCGAAGAAGACTTGAAGCTGATTAA
>DUER01000065.1 GCA_011192075.1 Dehalococcoidia bacterium
TATCTAAAGCAAAATGATAAAGGGTTATTGTCTATTGTGTTGTCCCAGATGTTCTGGATATGATAAACTCGCTAAGTAGTTGGCTTGTGAACTTTCACAGTAACCTGTAACCTGAAACCTAATCTTGTTAGTCTCATTGAGCGGGTGTAACTCAGCGGTAGAGTGCTTGCTTCCCAAGTAAGACGTCGTGGGTTCGAATCCCATCACCCGCTCCAAACCCCGTTTTTAGCTACAAAATCCTGGTCCTGTCCCCAAATCCCCGACCAAAAGGCGGGCATTTTCACCGAAATGAGTGCTTGTTACCTGAATCGTGGCAACACAATGCAATCGTGTTGCATACTTAAGACATATAAGACCGACAGATGTTTGTTCAATGGTAGCGGATAATATTTGAATAACGATTAGGGGAAGCAGAGATGCTCTCCTTTTAAAGGAAACAAACGAACGATTTCAGGGAACATAATCTATCAAAACATACTATTGCTGGATGTCTTTGACCGTTATACCGGTAACTCTAACTTAAAAGGTGGTTTCCTTTATGGGGGCAGGTCACTTGGACAAATATCATCAGAATGTAAATCCTTGCTATAAGGGAATGAGATGAGAAAGTTTGAATTATTGTCTCGTCTAATCTAGTTTAAATCGTTTACCCACGTCTTGAAGGAATTGTTCAACTTCGGGTGATAGCCTCGTTTCCGCTTTCTCTTCCTTAATTCGGGAGTCATAGGTAGCTTCCAGCTGTTCTAACATGAGCCTGTACTTTGGTTCCTGTTGCATAAATTGTTCCGCAAGCTGCCTAATCTGCTCTTCTTGTTGATTTGCTTTTTCTATATCCGCTTGAGGCATATCGAAATTGTAAAGAGACGATATTACCTCCATTAGTCGTTTCTTACCTCTGTAATCGTCTTCCATAGCAAGATAACTGGGTAGGTGCACTATCATGCTGCAAGTTTCTATACCCAATTGAAGTGCCTTCTGTCCTATGAAAGAGAGAATTGTGGTAGGCCCCTGATAGTCGCTAGGGACTACATTTGTTACAGCCAACTCGTTTTGGAGAACTGGGTTACTTGCAGTACCGGTCACTAATAGTGGTCTGGTATGTGGAACCATGTCATACATTGAACCAATAAGGCAATACCTCTTAACACTGAAGGCTTTGAGGAGTTCAACCACAGAGTCAACGTATGTCTCAGCCATCATGTGGGGTTCCAGGAGCCGGAGAAGCAGAAAATCGTGACCTCTTGACTGTTTGCTATAATTGATGATGGCATTGGGAATATCAACCTCGCTCCCATTCTCCTTCCTGAGAAGTGTGGGGCGGTAGCGGGTGAGGTCGAAGAAGTTTCCCGGTCGGACCAGCCTCGCCAGCTCCTTGGAGCCAAGATAAGTCTCGAAACAGGACAATATCAAACTTCCGACGTTGCTCAAGTCGATCCAAGGCCGGATAATAGCCAAAGCATGAGGCGCATTTAGTTCAGGAACAGGCTCACTTATATCAAAAGCACGGAATCTCATGAGTACATCTTACCAGTGAATAGGGGTCAATGCAAACTCCTGGCTTCCTATTTCCTAGTAGTTCCACGTGCTGTGGGATCGAACCTGTGTCAGCGGTCCGGATATGGCTATCTCTCTGCCGGGGAATCAACACTGCGTGCTGTGAGCATGTTAACAGAAACCCCAGAACAGAACACTCGGAGCAAGTTTCACTTTAGCTACAACAGGTAGACAAAGCGAAAATAGTCTGAGTCACTTTTGTAACGGTGTGGCAAAATAATCTGACTAATCGTTCAGTATATACCATTACGAAAACGATCTTTCCTATTTTGGCCGAAACGTGATATGGTAGTGCAAAACCACTGATCTAAAAGTAGGCACAGTGATGGCTAAATCTGAAATTGTGCATGTGGCAATATCTCCCCCAGTCAAGCTTGAAGAACATCTCATAAAGAAAGTGGCAGCCATTTTTGATATAGACCTTTATGAGACACGACTACGCCTAGCCGGGAAGATCCCCAGGATCATCTCACAGTATGACACAGTGGACAGAGCAGAATTAACTGCCCAGAGGTTAAGGGCGCTAAATCTTGTGGCGATTGTGTGTAAGGATTCTGAGCTTCGCAAGCCTTCACAAAGATATAGGGCGCACACGCTGGAATTCGATGAGCAAGCAGTATCATTCTCAGATAAAAGTGGCCAGGCAAGAAGATTAGAATCAAAGAATGTGTTCCTAATTATCAAGGGAAAGATGCAAACTTACACAGAGACAGAGATAATAAGCGCAAGAATGAAGTTCAGTTTGCCTGCAACAGTACTAACTGGTGGCATTCCTATCTGGCGTAAAGTAAAAGAAAAAACCAAGGATAAGTCCGTTCAAACTGAATATTTTATAAGGCTCTATGACCGGATATCGCCAGAAGCTAGTGTTGAGATACTTGATTATGATCTTGACTATTCGTGCTTGGAGGTGAAGATGGCCGCTTCCTCTACCGCAAACTTTAACGCGGTTGTAACAAGAATCAAAGATATATTCTCACAGGCGATTTTCGATGACAGGCTGTTAGAATCTTTCGGTACAGATATACCCTTTGCTACTCCCCGTGACAACATTGAGATCAACTGTAAGTTGATATACTTGTATCACCAAACCATGTGTGACCTCGGCTCGTCA
>DUER01000066.1 GCA_011192075.1 Dehalococcoidia bacterium
CTCGATCGGCTCGGAGAAGACATCAAGGTCATCGTCATACCATCGGGTCAGGGCCTAGACCTAGTACTCCCGGAGATCATCCCCTGAACAGAACAGGCGGTAGTCTCGTGACGGGGAGTTCTGGGAGATGAAGTCACAGTCGTCACTGAGCGAGTGCTGAAGCATAAGGAGATTCTGTGGACGTAGGGTCTCACCCCAAGGGGTGACTGGCTGTAAACCATCACACAATATGGCTAATTGTTTAATCGGAACAGAGGTCCATTCTTACCAAGAAACGAAGTGGGATTTGAACCATTGCTATCTATCAGCCTTGAGTTTTTTTCGCAAGAAATCTCGATAATAAAGATTAACTGTCCAGAGTTCCCTCAAATTCCGACGTACCATTCCGACTCTCCTCCAGATAGAGGGTAGCCTATAAAACTCGTGCCAAACCCAGTAACGCCGCTGTTGCAGCATCTCTCGTGACATTAACTTTGGTTCAAACACCACTTTAGACTCGTACTGTGACCAGTCCTTGGTTACTATTCGGCCAGCCTTATCTAAGGATTCGTAGAAGGTGGTACCTGGATATGGTACAGGCCAAGCAAATTGAGCGCTCTCTAGACGCATTTTTTGGGCAAAGTTGAGGGTGCGTCTAAAAACCTCTTCATCGTCTTCATCTAAGCCCAAGATAAAGGAGCCGTGGATAGCAATGCCGTGGGAATGGATTTTATTAATCACCGTTTCGTATTCATCGACTATATTGACCTTCTTGCCTACCGCAGCCAGATTGGCTGGGGATAGTGTCTCAAAACCAATGAATAAGTCCACACAGCCACTTGCAGCTGCCAGTCTGAGTAATTCGTCATTTCTCGCTACCGTGACCGAGGCCTGGGACACCCACTTGATTTTATAAGGAATAAGGGCACGAAAGAGCTCTTCAGCGAATTTGGGATTACCTACGATATTATCGTCAACGAAGACAATAAATTCCTTCTGGTTTAGTGTTTCGATTTCCTTGAGGACTTCTTCTACGGGACGGCAGCGATAAGTATGGCCGAAGAACGAAGTAACTGAGCAGAAAGCGCAGGAATAGGGACAGCCTCTGGTAGTTGAGATCGTGTTTGTGACATAATAAGCTCCCTTGGCGAATAAATCTCGCCTGGGGATAGGCAAGTTGACCAAGCTGGGCCGCTCACTTTGCCTGTAGACCCTTTGCAATCTGTTTGCCTTGAGATCATTTACTAAATTTGGCCAAATTCCTTCGGCTTCTCCGATGACTATGGCATCAGCATGCTGACTCGCCTCATCGGGCAGAGCGCTAGGATGGGCACCTCCTAAGATAATCTTTACTCCCCTTGCTCTGAAGTTATCGGCAATCTCGTAGGCACGTGACGCCGTGGCAGTAAGTGCCGTGATTCCCACTAAATCGATTTCCTTCTGGAAATCAATACCTGTGACATTCTCGTCCGTTAAGGAGACTTCGACCTCTGGGGGAGTTACCGCAGCGACCATCGCCAGACCGAGGGGTGGGATTAATCCCTTCTTCCTTCTTCGAATATTCTCTTGTGTAGCAGGGACGATTAGCTCTAGTTTCACAAGTATGCTTCCTCAATAAGGCTATGTAGTGATATCTTATAGTAAATCAACCTCACCTGCAATAGAGAACCTGACCCAGAATTTCCCATTTCAATTATTGTCCCTATACTATAACCTTGCTTATTGACTATCAATGTAAAAAAGGAACGTTTTTATTAGGCATTATTACTTGGTTCGGTTATATACTTGTCCACTGGGCAAGTGTGTTATAATACAGACAAGTAGTCGGTAGTTGAGTAGGAGGCAAAGTGATACCCTGATTAGGATAAAAATCAGGGTGGTTTTGTTGAGAATTAGCTACACAACAATTGTATTAGATGCCGAATAAGACACTCTGACTTTTAATCAGGGTGTCACAGGTTAGAGACCTGTACGGCCTACCAAGCTAGAAGGCCAACCCCTTTGAGGGATTATGTAGAGAATCAGGGTGTCAAGACACTAGGTCAACCGACACCCTGATTTTATTGTATTTTGGCCGATAAATCAATAATAGGATCTTTTGTTAAACATTATTGATACATAGTCTAACATTGTAACTGGTACAGTTTTAGGGGGCAGGTCAACAATTACCCCTGGTAGAAAAGAAATTAAATGACTTGAAGGCTGAATTAGTATCTTTAAATAATATATTAACTGAGAAGAAAAGTGAATTAGCTGAAATTCAGTCTCAGTTGGTACAGTTCCGGGAAGAGGCAATAGCAGAAAAGACCAGATTGGATGCGGAGTTAGAAGCTGAAATGATGCGGTTAAAGGTTAAGAAGCAGGAAGTAAAAGAGGTAAATAAGCTGAAGAGTGAGTTGGTAAAACGGGGCTTAAATATATCGACACTGATAAAGGTTGCAGAGGAGTTTCCCGATGACAGCAACTAAAGTTAACACAGCCAAATTACAGCAAGCCATTGCGGAGTTTGGTTCACTGCAAAAAGCTATAGAAGTACTTGAATTACGAAAGAAGGAAATCGAGACTGAGAGTCTGACTTTATCAAGAGATTTAGAAATAAAAAAGAAGGCCAGAGCAAAGTACTCAAATGACCTCAACCAACTTGATAGCTCCATCAAGGAACGTACTGAAAAACTAAATGATATTCTTATTAACATCAACAGATACTCAAACCAATACCGGTTGTTTGAGAGTTTCATAGCTATGATGTTAACTTCACCGCATACGGAGGAACAACTTGAAGAGTTAGCCAGTATTATTTTAGTTTGGTCCAAACTAGTCTGGAGATCGGATCTGCTTCCTGAAAAAATGAGGTTACTTTTCGTTGAAACTGTTCTCGGTCGATATCTACGCTGCTATCGGTGTGATAGATGTGGCGCTAAATTCATTGTAAACAGAAAACCTCAAAGTGATATCATAGGCTACACGTGCCCTGTTTGTGGTTTTTCATTTTCTGTGAAGGTTGATGATAGCTTTCTTGAGGCAATGCTGGGTTCATATAAGAATATTGATGCCGACAATCTATAGTAGTGACCTGCCCCCCAAAAAGGACACAAAAAGGGAAATGTAGTCATAACTGTGAAACATAATAACTAATTCGGAAAAATACATCAAGGAGGTCAGTGATCGAAATGGTTAATCAATCATATCCGGTAACACTCAAAGGCGAACTCACTATCCCGCCTTCACGTGGACTGTGGCTTATCAAGTGGCTGTTGGTAATTCCGCATTATGTGGTACTCTTCTTCCTCTATATAGCCTTCGCAGTAGTATGGATTATCGCGTTCTTCGCTATTCTGTTTACGGGTAAATACCCTCGCGAATTGTTTGATTTCAATGCCGGTGTTCTGCGTTGGACGTGGCGGGTCGGCTTCTACTCGTACCAGGCACTGGGTACCGACAAATACCCGCCGTTTTCACTGCAATCTGATCCTGACTACCCCGCCGACCTCACCATAACCTATCCTGAGAAGTTGTCCAGAGGACTGGTGCTGGTGAAGTGGTGGCTGCTGGCTATTCCGCACTGGATAATTGTCGCTATATTAGTGGGAGGTAGTGAACATACTGGCTTGATAACTATCCTGACTATCATCAGTGCCATAGTGCTGCTGTTTACAGGGAAATACCCCGACGATATTTTCAAAGTGATAATCGGCCTCGACCGCTGGTCATATCGAGTTTTTGCTTATGTATCACTGATGACCGATGAATACCCGCCCTTCCGCTTGGATGACTAAGGCTCTACCTGGCATTTCGGGCAGTAATAGGTGTCGCGGTTCCTCACCACGATACGCTTGATAGGCATACAGTAGTTGGGGCAATTCTTACCGACCCCATGGGCGACCTTGAACATTTCACCATTTTGTTCAACGAATTTACATTCCAAGCTATTGTAGAACACAAAAAAGGTTCCTTTTTTAGCTCATAATTCCACGCCTATCCTTTATGCGTGAAATTGAGCGGACCTTTTTATCGTTGATTGTTATTCAGGCGCAAGCTTTATCTGGTATTCTAAATAATGAAGTACCTGCTATAAGGCAATGTGTCCTGGCTTGAGAATTTATTA
>DUER01000067.1 GCA_011192075.1 Dehalococcoidia bacterium
ACTCTTTCAGCTCTGGTGGCATTTCCGGCTTTACCTGCTGCCACTCCCTCAGTTGCTGCCTGAAAGGCTCCATGTCTGGCTTCGCCTGCAGCCATGCCTTGAACTGGTCAGCCTGCTCCTGAGTTATCTTACCTTGGTCTACCAAGTTCTGAAGATAACTGTCCAGAGCTTCATCTCGCATCTCGCTTTGGGCCTGGACAAAAGCATCTTCGAGTGCTTCTTGGTCGAGGGCGACACCTGTATTCTGTTCATAGATTTCACTAACTTTATCCCATAGCGCCCCACATCGAGCCTCAGGCTGACTATCATCCCCATCGTCGGCAGCAAGGACTGCCCTACCGATGCCCCCCACCAACATCACAACCACCAACACCGCAATAACTATAAACTTCTTGCTTCGCCACATTTCTGTTTTACCTGCCTTCTGTTAATGATATTCTAATGGTAACATCTGAATATCAAAATCCGGTTAAGATTTGAGGAAGATGCTACGATTTTCCACCGAGTTACATTGATTAAGTTATACTAATACCTACTATTTATTGCATAAAGGCATATAAGATATGCTTTAAAGAATTGCTTTCTGGCTAATCTAAAGCCTGAAGGGCTTTCTCATAACCGGCTGCTAATTCATTGATTACCTGGCGCAAGGCAGGCTTGGCTGATTCTGGGGCTGTCTCCAGCACGGCACGAAGTTCAGCCAGATGATTAACCGAGTTACGCCCCAGGAGCGTTCTGAGTTTAGTTCTCTCGTTTGCCTTGGCTTGGACATCTTTTTGACCATCCTCCTCTTTACCACTCTCCTCTGCTGCCGGAGCAGGAGCAAGCATTACTCTACCCCCTTCGTCCTCAGCTAATTCTACACTCTCAGCTTCTACACTCTCAGCTAAAGACAGGTCCGCTATCAATGCCAGGTGTTTATTAAGTCGCTCTGCGGTTGGCCACAAATACTCAGGTTTGCCCTTATTAACCATATAGACTATCTCAGCTACCCTCCTATCCGCTAGCTTAGCATACAGTTCAGCCTTACCTATATCAGACGGGGTCAGTCTCAATCGCACCTGCTCTGTTGCCAGCTTCACCGGATGGAGAAGACTATCGGGCATACTGTTGCCCGCAGCCGCCACTGTGCCACCACCAGCTAGCAGAAGAACAAGAAGTGCCACCATTGCTATTGCCCATCGCGGCTGCCAGCCTAAGAAGGACAGCCTTCTTTTGGGCTCTACCTTCTGGAGTGCCAAGCGAAATTGGTGTCTGGCCTCGGACTTAAACTCAGGGCGGGGCTGGATAGCCAATGCCTCCTTGGTAGCCACAACTGTGTGGAGTAGTGGCTCAAGTTCGGCTGTGTATTCAGGATAGCTTTGTAGACACTGCTCTATAGTCTCACCCTTAGCCAGCAGTCGCTCCAGGCATTCATCCAAGATATTATTAAACTCGTTATCCCTTTTCATCACCCTATACCCCTGACAGTACCTTGCGCAGGGCTACTATTGCGCTATGCTGTAAAGCCTTTACTGCTCCCTGACTTTTACCCATAACTTTTGCCACCTCGGCAACAGATAGCTCACCGGCAAACCGTAAGCTAATTACCTCACGCTGTGCTGCAGTCAATTGTTTGGTAGCTGATACCAGCTGCTCAATGTCCAACCTGTACTCAGCCTCCCTTTGCGGATTACTATCACTGTCTACCAGTGATTCATCAAGGGGAGTAGTAGTCTGTTTCTTTCCCTTTCTCAGGTAGTCAACCACCAAATTATGAGCAATACGAAACAGCCAGGCAGAGAATGGCGTCCCCTTCCACTTGAAGGAAGAGATAGACCGGAGCGCATTGAGAAAGGCTTGCTGAGTCACATCCTCTGCCTCCGTCTTGTTTCCTATCCTGAGAGCCACATAACGATAAATCTTGTCGAAATGGTTCTCATATAACTGCGCGAAAGCCTCCTTGTCCCCCTGTTGCGCCCGGTGGACGAGGTTCTGCTCATCTTGCACCTGACAACCTCCGCTAGCTAAACCTCAAGCTCATTCCGTACCGTGCCTAGGTCTAGCCGCAATTTCGGTGTTACCCGGTGCATATAGTATAACGAAGGAGATAGCAAAAAGATAGGTTCAAGAGATTGATTATGAAGCATCTTTATCCCTCTTTATAGACAATCCGGAATGTGCCATCAGGGAATGAATGTGTTACAATAATTTCAAGTTTGGAACTTTCTTAAGGGGATGAAGCCTTGCCTTACTATGTGCGCATGATGCGCCGAGAAGACATTGCTCAGATTGCTGAGATTGACCGTGAAGCCTTCCCCACCCAGTGGCCACCGCCTAACTATCGGCGTGAGTTAGAGAACCGTTTGGCCCATTATATTGTAGCCTGCGATGAAGCTAAGAAGGTCGAGGAGTCCGAGGTTGAAGCAACACCAGTGGAGGACTTTTCCGGGCTGACAGCCAAGGTAAGGCGTTTGTTTAACCACAATCGTTTCTTTCGCTTCTTTGGTAATGAAGTACCTCCTTCAGGTAAAGAATATGTTGTTGGTTTTGCTGGAATCTGGATTATGGCTGATGAAGCTCACATAACCAATATTGCCCTGCGAGAGCTCTATCGCCGCCGGGGAGTAGGGGAGCTGCTACTCATATCCATTATAGACCAGGCAACAGAGTTGAGTTTCCGCTTCATTACCCTTGAGGTACGTGCCTCCAACACTGCTGCCCAGAGTCTTTATCATAAGTATGGCTTTACCCAGGTAGGTTTGCGGCGTGGCTACTATACGGATAATGGTGAAAATGCCGTATTGATGACCACCGAAAATATCACTTCAGCCGTGTTTCAGGCGCAGCTTCAGCAGCTAAAGCAAGCTCACTCCAGAAAATGTGGGGTACCTCTCTACAAGATTGCCCAATAGCATAGGTCACAGAGTAAAAATAAAGGAGGGGGGCAAAATGCCAAAAGAGGTTATCATTCCCAAAAATGTACATCGTACCCGAGGCTATTCTCATGCCTACAAGTGTGGTAACACCATCTACGTCGCCGGTCAAATAGGTTGGGACGAAAAAGGCAAGCTGGTCGGGGAGGGTGATGTGGTCGCCCAGACAGAACGCGCCTATGAGAACCTGAAAAGAGTCTTAGAGGCGGCGGGAGCTTCTATCTCAGACATAGTCATGATGCGAATCTACACTGTGGACTTGGAGTGTTTTAATAAAACAGCCGAAATAAGGCGCCAGTACTTTGATAAACATTTCCCGGCTACCACTCTGATAGTGGTTGAAGGGCTGGACGAACCAGGCACTCTCATCGAGGTCGAAGCCATAGCCGTAGTGGACTAGACCCCAATCCTTTTAACCAAGAGACATATATTGCGTGAGAAGGCTTTAAGTGGGAAGTGGTAGGAGCTTTCGGGAAAGGATTTGAGCACCTCAAAGCCAGCCTTCTCCACTAGCCTCTCCAGTTCGCGGTAGGAGAACAGATAATAGTAGCGATGCAGAGTTTTACCCTTTGTCCGCCAGGGTACATCTACCTCCTTGCTACTGAACCAGAATCGGGGTTGCCACCGGTTCCACACGGTAATAAAGGCTTCACCACCTGGCTTTAACACCCGCCTCAGCTCATTTAATGCGGCTTGTCTATTCTCCTTGCTCCTTATATGGTGATAGGTAGCTACTGAGATTGCCCAGTCGAAGGTTTCGTCACCATAGGGAAGGTAGCCGACATCAGCCATGGACAGGTTTAAGACAAGGTTGAATTTTTGAGCGTATTTTCGGGCAAACCTTAGCATCTCAGTGGAGAAGTCCACGCCATATAAGTCAAAGCTTTGCTTGAAGGGTAAAAAGTCTGGACCGTGAGCACAGCCAATATTTAGTAGCTTGCCCTTTTGCCATCTGCCTGCCAGCGTTGGTAACTCGTTACCAAACCTAGACCAGTGCCTGAAGTTATACCAGCCTGGAGCAACCTGGTTAAATGTATCTTTTGTTGTTGTCATAAGTTAAAATTTGTTAAACTGGTTACTACTATTAGAGCAAGTATACTATGAAAAAAATCACCAGAACAATATCTGGGGTTACTCCAGTAGCAGTTATGACCCAGCCCATGAAATGCCCGGGGCAATGCATATACTGCCCCACCTACTTGGCTACACCTCAGAGCTATACCCCAGAGTCGCCGGTAGTATTACGGGCTAAGGAATGTGACTTTAATGCCAACAGACAGGTCAAGATAAGACTAAAAGTGCTGTCAGAGATGGGCCACCCCACAGATAAGGTCGAGCTAATAGTGATGGGTGGTACCTTCCTGGCATACCCCAAGGATTATCAATACCAGTTTATTAAGGATTGCTTCGACGCTTTGAATGGTGAGGAATCAGCTACCTTGGCTGAGGCAAAGCGACTTAATGAAACGGCTAACCATCGCTGCACCGGGCTGTGCATAGAGACCAGACCTGATTGGTGTGGACAGGAAGAGATAGACCAGATGCTTGAGTTTGGTACCACCCGGGTAGAACTCGGTGTCCAGACCCTGAATGACGAAATTTACCATCTGGTAAGACGGGGGCATAGGGTGGAAGATGTAGTTACCGCTACCACATTACTCAAGGAACACGGCTTTAAGGTGCACTACCACTGGATGCCAGGGCTGCCAGGCTCGACCCCGGAACAGGATTTGGAGCTATCCCGGCAGCTATTTAGTGACGCTCACTTTAAACCAGATGGCTTGAAGCTGTATCCCACAATGGTGGTGGAGGGCACTGAGTTGGAGAAATGGTATCAGGACGAGCGCTACCGACCATACGACGATGAGACCATGATTAGCTTACTAGTTGACATTAAGTCCATTGTGCCTAAGTATGTCAGAATCTCAAGGGTGCTGCGTGACATCCCATCCAAGTTTATTGTGGGTGGTTTAAAGGATGCGGTGAGAGACCTAGTTAGACAGCGAATGGAGCAGCAAGCCATTGAATGTAAGTGTATTAGGTGTCGGGAGTACGGTCACCGGGCGCAGGACGGCTGGGAAATAGGCGAACCCCGGATGGTAAGAATGGATTACGAAGCCTCAGGTGGTAAGGAAATATTTCTATCCTTCGAGGATGAAAATGAAACACTATTTGGCTTGCTCCGGATGAGGATTCAATCCAAGCCCATTGCTGCACCAGAGCAGGAGAATAAAGGGAATTTAGCCCTAATAAGGGAACTACATATATATGGCCCTGAGGTTCCTCTTAGCCAGCAGAAAGAAGAGGCGGCTCAGCATAAGGGGTTGGGTAAGGCATTACTAAAAGAAGCTGAGCGAATTGCTGCCCAAGAGTTTCAAATAGAGCGAATGGCAGTTTTGAGCGGAATCGGAGCCAAGGAATACTATCGTTCTGAGTTTGGCTGTAACTCGCAGGGAGAGTATATGGTTAAGAGTCTTTAACTCAGATATTTTTGTCCTGCGCCAGTTACTCTTTAAAGCAGTCTACGGCTCGGCTCGTTCGTAATCATCTTCCAGCCGTTTGACGTCTTCCAGTTCAGGAGTTGAGACTTCAAATAATGTTGTGTCCTCTATGGCCTGAATGCGGTGCTTAGTACCCGGGGGGATCCATATATACTGACCCATCTGAAGTATGGTTGACTCCATGTGCTCATCACTCCCTTCAATCTCTACCAAGACCTTCCCCTCATGGATAAAAATAGTCTCGTCTTTCTTTTCATGGTATTGAAGGCTAAGCCTATGCCCTTTTCTCACGAAAATTAGCTTACCGGCATACTTTGGGGTATGAGCCCATAATAGCTCAAACCCCCAGGGCTTTTCCGTTTTTTGAGGAAGTTTGTCTTCCATACTTAATCAATTAAACTCCGGCTAATTCTTTACCCAGCTCGAGTAGCCTTTCTACTCGAGGTAGGCTATTACTCTCGGCATAGATGCGAAGCAACGGCTCAGTTCCGGAAAATCTGATGAGCAGCCAGGTAGCATCGGCCAGAATAAAACGAAAACCATCGGTAGTGTCAAATGTTACCACCTTGACCCCATCAAGGGATTTTAGTCGATTGTGTTCTAGGCGACTGGTTATTATCTGGCGCTCACCCTCAGGGAATTCTACGTCCACACGCTGGTAGTAGTGAGGTCCTACCTTGCTGTAGAGGTAGTCCATAAGTTGTGACGGAGTCTTACCCGTCTTAGTCATTAGGTCAAGGAAATAGAGACGAGACAGAATGCCATCGCGTTCCGGGATATGACCTCTAAAGCCGTAGCCACCACTCTCCTCCCCACCGATGAGCGCATTTTCAGCCAGCATTATTGGAGCCACATATTTAAAGCCCACCGGTGTCTCATAGACTGGCACCTCAAAAATTTCGCCCAAGCGATGTAGCATACTGGTAGTGGTTATAGTCTTTACCATGGAACCTCGCTCACCGCGTATCTCCAGCATGTAAAGGGCTAATAGAGCGAAGACTTGAAGCTGGGTTAGAAATCTTCCTTCTTCATCCATGATGCCGAGGCGGTCGGCATCACCATCAGTAGCCAATCCAACACTAGCCCTTGCCTTTTTTATGGTAGCTGATAGCTTGGCTAAATTAGCAGCAATTGGCTCAGGTTGAATCCCGGGAAATAATGGGTTGCGCTCGCTGTTTATCTCCACTAACTCAATAGCGCCACCGTCTAGCAGCCTCTTAAAATAGCCAGCACCGGCTCCATACATGGGGTCAACTACTACCTTCAGCCTAGCTTGGCGCAGCTTATTCAGGTCAATGAGCTTGGTTAGCTGGTCAAAGTAAGTTGGGGCTAGGTCAAGGTATTCTACCAACCCTTGTGCCAAGGCTTCAGCCAACGGCATCTGCCTTATTTTCCCCGTGGCAAGAGTATGTGAAATATGCTTTTCTATCTCAGCGGTAATCTCAGGTGGAGCGCTGGAGCCATCTTCAGATTTATACTTGAAGCCACTCCAGATAGCCATGTTATGGCTGGCAGTGATAACTATAGCTCCTCCCGTAACTTGAGCCCGAACACCATAGCTCACCACTGGCGTTGGGGTCGCTCTGGGACAGAGATATACTTTTATTCCATTGCCGGCAACAACCTCAGCGGCAGCCGCAGCAAAGTCCTCGGAAGCAAAGCGGGTGTCATAGCCGATAATTAGCCCCCGACTGGATAGACCTGCCTGTTTGAGGTAGTCGGCCACACCTTGAGCGCAAGCCCGCACGTTATCAAAGGTGAAGTCCTGGGCAATAATGCCTCGCCAGCCATCGGTGCCAAATTTAATAGGGCTATCTATCTACCTCACCCCCTTAATCCCCCTCTCCTTTGAAGGGAAGGGGGAAGTATAGGTTTTGAAGGGGCTTCGCCCCTTTAAGGTTACGCTTTAAGTTTTTAATTGTATAACTCTATCCTGTTACTTATTTTCTAACCCAGTGCCTCTTTTCTCAGGATTTCAGCTTTATCAGTCTTTTCCCAGGGAAGGTTAAGGTCATCTCGACCAAAATGCCCATAGCAAGCTGTAGCTCTATAGATGGGACGGCGGAGGTCAAGGCTCTGGATAATTGCGGCTGGTCTTAAGTCAAAGTGTTTATTAATCAGCTTCACTATGACCTCTTGATCAACCTTGGCGGTACCGAAGGTTTCAATAGAGACAGAAAGCGGATAGGAAACACCAATAACATATGAAATCTGGAGTTCCAGACGCTCAGCTAGCCTGGCAGCCACAATATTCTTGGCTATGTAACGAGCCATATAGGCAGCCGAGCGGTCAACCTTGGTCGGGTCTTTGCCCGAGAAAGCACCGCCGCCGTGTCGGGCGATACCCCCATAGGTATCAACCAGAATCTTACGGCCGGTAAAACCGGTATCTGATACCGGTCCGCCAATTACAAACCGACCGGTAGCATTAACATAATATTTAGTTTTGCCATCAATTAGTGAAGCCGGGATAACCAACTTAATTACTTGTTCAATGATATCCTTCTCGATTTGAGCCTGGCTGACATCAGGGTTATGCTGAGCTCCTACCACTACACTATCTATGCGCTGGGGAATGCCGTTACTGTATTCCACGGTTACCTGTGATTTGCCATCAGGGCGAAGGTAAGACAGAGAATTATCCTTCCTCACCTGAGCCAGTCGCTGAGATAGCTTGTGTGCTAAAGAAATGGGCAGAGGCATAAGTTCGAGCGTCTCGCTACAGGCAAAGCCAACCATCATCCCCTGGTCACCGGCTCCAATTTCATCAAGGTCATTATAACTGCGAGAACGCTTCTTTACTTCTATTGCTTTATCCACTCCCATAGCAATGTCACTGGACTGCTCTTTAATAGAAACCATTACGCCACAGGATTGATAATCAAAGCCATATTCGGGATAGGTGTAGCCGACATCACGAACTACCCCTCGCACTACCTGAGGAATTTCAACATAGCAATCGGTGGTAATCTCCCCCAAAACAATTACCAACCCGTTGGTTACCGCTGTCTCGCAGGCTACTCTGGCATACGGGTCCTTGCCTAGTATAGTGTCAAGGACAGCATCTGATATCTGGTCACATAGCTTATCGGGATGCCCCTCAGTAACCGACTCCGAGGTAAGCATGTATCTAGATGAGCTAGCAAAACTATTGGTCATTTTTCCTCCTTTTTATGTCCCTTCTTCCCAACTAGTCAGGTATTTCTCTTGCTCTGGCGTCAGGGTATCAATATCAATACCCATAGACTGGACTTTTAAGCGAGCTACCTGTTTGTCGACCTCTTCAGGCACCGGGTAAACTTTGGGCTCGAGCTGTTCCCTGTTTTTCACTATATACTCCAGGCACAGCGCCTGATTGGCAAAGCTCATATCCATAACGCTGGCCGGGTGCCCTTCAGCAGCAGCCAGATTAATCAATCTGCCCTCGCCCAGCAGGTATAAATGGCGTCCATCGCCAAAGGTGTATTCGTCAATAAAGGGACGTATCCGCTGCTTGTTTTGTGATAGGTTTTCCAGAACTGGGATATTAATCTCAACATTGAAGTGCCCGCTATTGGCTAAGATGGCTCCGTCCTTCATCAACTGGAGATGGACTTCGTCAATGACACTTTTATCACCGGAAACGGTAATG
>DUER01000068.1 GCA_011192075.1 Dehalococcoidia bacterium
TCGTCAGGAATTCGGTATCGCTTACAATATTGCAGTACTTTTTGTCAGTTACTGATCTGTAATAAAACAACAACGCTGCCCAGGCAAGATCATGGAAATTCAACTGATTTGGAGCATTAGACATCTTAGTATTACCTCTTTACAATATTAATTATATATTATAACTAGACTTCGGTTTAGTCAATCACTTGCACTGAAATCGGTATATGTTGAAAGTTATACTAATTGGGGCTCCAGGTATTTTCTCTGACAGTCACCAGTAGCCTCATTAACCATCCAGAGCTTAGACCTAAATCCAGGCAAACCTACAAAAAACGGAATCGGTAATAGTGAGAAAAACTTATTCTGTCTCGGGGACATATGTGACCTGCCCCTAATAGTTGGTCCAATTATAATGTTAGTAATGAATATTTCTCCAACCAAAAAGGGCACCAGCCACTACCACAGTCCAGCGGGTCCAGTGCTCTTGCTTCATCCCATTCATCTTCCTTACCGAATATCTATTGTTTTTAAGGTCAGTTCATATCTTGGTACTTTAATGTAGTCCTCTCAGAAGACTTTATCAATACCCCAGTAGAGATGAAACCGTGTGCGTGCAGAATGTATTTAGGGGTTTGGCGGGTCATAGCATTTACCAAATCGGTTAGTGCTGTTTGAATTTGGCTTTTTATGACTTGGCTATTATCGATTCAATGTGGTGTTCTAGGAGTGCACAGGACCCTTCCTGCTATTGGGATACCATGACTCCGAAGTAAGCTATGGTTCTGGCTGAGCGCCTGGAACAGACAGGCATCCCAAAGTATCGCTTTTCCCACAACAAGGGGAGCCAGCTTCTTTACCTATGCTTTTCCTTTTTCCCTCGGGACTCGGAAGTAATGATCTTTAATACCTCGTCATTGTCCTTGCAGAAGGCTGATAGGGTTTCATAGGTAATGATTTGGCTATGATAGAGGTCAACCAGCGACTCATCGAAGGAAATCATGCCTTCATCATGATGAGTGCGAATTACATTGGGTAACTGGTAGAACTTACCATCACGGATTAAGCTCCTGACCGGCGGATTAGCCACCATGATTTCTACAGCGGCTATCCTTCCTGAGCCGTCAGCTCTTGGAATAAGTGTCTGACACACGACAGCAACAAGAAGAGATGCCAGTCGTGTCTCAGACAAGTGCCGCTCATGAAGTGGGAACATATCTACTATCCTCTCAATCGCTTGAGGGGCGCTGGCGGCATGACTGGTAGACAACACTAGGTGCCCAGTCTCAGCTATGGAAAGCACTGCCGCGGCTGTATCTAAATCCCTTATCTCACCCACAAGAATCACATCTGGGTTTTGCCTTAGGACATGTTTCAGCGCTCGAGCAAAGGAGCTAGTATGGCTGCCCAGCTGCCTTTGAGTTATTGCGCTCTTGATGCTCGTGTGAACGTATTCTATTGGGTCTTCGATTGCAACGATATGGTGACCCGTAGTAACATTCATGTGGTGTACCATGGCGGCCATCGTAGTGGTTTTACCACTGTCGGTCGGTCCAGAAACTATTATTAACCCTCTTAGCTCCTTGACTAGATCCTTATATATCTGGGGTAGTTCCAGCTCATCTATAGTGGGGATTACTGCTGGTAACAATCTTATGGCCAGACTGATGCCGTTAAGCTGCTGAGCTGCGTTACAGCGGAGTCTGCCTACATCGGGCACGGTATAGCCAAAATCAAGCTCCATCTGTTCCTGAAAGACTGCCCTTTGCTCGGCCGTAGTCAATTGGCTAAAAGCCTCAAATACATCCTCAGCAGTTAGTGGTGCTAAGCCCTCGATTGGCTCGAGAATGCCATAGATGCGCAGTAGTGGCGGGCTATTAACTATAAGGCTCACATCGGATGCATTCCTTGTTCTGGCTGTGCGAAACATTTCGTAAATATCCATTTCTTGCTCCGTTACCTTAGTCACTTAAAGCATTGCAATCCCCTACGGTATGTCTCCATTTTAGTCCCTCGCATCGAGCTTGTCAACATAACGAATTGACTCATAATTAATGTTACCGAAAGTGGTAGTGTTACCTCAAAAATAGTGTTACCCAAAAGGAGACGACATGACACGAGTTAGCATACGAGAATATACTGAAGCAGTACGAGAGTGATATCTGCGGGCGTCGAAGATGGAGAAAGACAAAATTTCAGATGAATTCACCAAAGTGATAGGCCATTTCCCGAACGAGACCTCAACTCTGGTGATGGTTTTCAGTATTCTGGATGAGGAGCGGAGGAGCGGTTGAAGTGGCAGAAAGTCAGGATGAGAGCTAACGATATTGTCTGGACCTGTATTGACAATATTTTTTTAAGTTCACTATAATGATGGGTACAAGCAGGTAACATCTAGCGGAATAATTGATAGGTGCCCGAATTTTTATTAAGGGACCGGGGCTCTAACCTGCCGCACTTCATGCCTTGAATGTATACTTCCCAAAAATGAATAAGTAAGGAGAGATACAATGAAGTGGAACTCTATACGAACAAAAACATGGCGCGACATCACAGAGTGGAATGCAATGTTATACCCAGATAAGGTTGCATTTTATGAAGTAGCCACAGGGAGACAGTGGACATTTAAGGAGCATAATGAGGTGGTGAATAAGCTCTGTAATGCCCTGTATGGTCTTGGATTAGAGAAAGGGGATCGGACGGCAGTACTTGCCGGCGACCTTATTGAGTATTGCCAGATTGCTATGATTGGTAAGGCGGGGCTAGTTTATGTGCCCATTAACTGGCGTCTCACGGAACGCGAGGCCGTTCATATCATCAACGAGTCAGGAGCCAAGGTACTGGTCGTAGATGAGGAACACGTTGATATTGTCCGTTCCCTGAAGAAGGATATCCCTGAAGTGAACCATCTCATCTGTATAAATGCTTCACCCGGGGATATGCTTAATTATGACGATTTCATAGCCTCAGCTTCTCCTGAAGACCCTGGTGTCGATGTTGAGGAGACTGATATTCTAGGGTTAGCTTATACCAGTGGTACTTCTTCGCTTCCTAAGGGAGTAGTACGTACTCATGGTGATGTACTAACAAGTGACGTACTCCAAGTAAGGGACCCCCGTTATAGACACGACGATAGTTTTCTAGGGGTATTGCCTCTATTCCATGTGGCTATGCTACATGTGCAATTTGCAATGTACATGATTGGCGCCACGCAGTACATCATGAGGTTTGAGCCCAAAGCCGTAATGGAAACAATCCAGAAATACAAAACAACTGTTTTTGTAGCCGTCCCTACTATGGTAATTAACATAATGGAGCATCCCGACTTTCCTAAATACGACCTGTCTAGCCTGCGGGTTCTGTTATATACCGGTTCTCCAATGCCTACTGAAGCAGCAAAGAAAGCATGGAATGCCTTGGGACCGATTCTTTTTCAAATGTTTGGTGCTACAGAGGGAGGAGGCACTATACTTTTAGCCGAGGATCACGCCAAAGCATTCAGTGATACTTCTAAGGAACATATCCTAAGCTCGGCAGGGAGACCTCTGATTGGGGCTGTACTTAAGATTGTAGATGATAATGATAACGAGGTCCCTGTGGGCACTATGGGTGAGATTTGTTTTAGCACAAAGGGAATGCCAGATAGATACTGGAATAGGCCTGAGGAGACGGCCGAGACATTTAAGGATGGCTGGTTTCACACTGGCGACATGGGCAAAATGGATGAAGAAGGCTATATCTATATTCTGGACAGGAAGAAGGACATCATCATCTCTGGAGCTGAGAATGTATCTGCCAGGGAAGTAGAGGAAATAATTTATACTCATCCTGTGGTTCAAGAGTGTGCTGTTATTGGTGTTCCCAGTGAGAGGTGGGGTGAGGAGGTGAAAGCAATTGTTGTTACGAGGCAGGGAATGACGGTTACCCCTGATGAGATAGTAGAGTATTGCCAGGACAAGATGGCGGGTTACAAGAGACCAAGATCCGTAGAGGTTTGGGAGGAGCTCCCAAAGAATCCATCAGGTAAGATATTAAAGAGGGAAATTAGAGAGAGGTACTGGACAGGGGAGAAGCGAAGAGTCCACTAACCTGACTTAGTACTGGCTAGTCCACAACTGTACTCTAAAAAAGCTACCTTCAACAAGAGGGTAAGAGTGGGAAGGAGTATCAGAAATTGATGAGGAAGCATAAAGGGTCATAGAAGAAATTATCAGTGTGTCCGTTGCGATAGAGCATACCGAGTAGCAGAAATAGAGTCAATAAAAGAATGGGGTACAGCATGTCTAAAAAGTATGACGTCATTGTAGTCGGTGCTGGCCCGGCCGGAATGGTAGCAGCCAAGGCGGCTGGGGAAAATGGGTTCAATGTAGCCCTCCTAGAGAGGAAACCTAACCTTACATTAATGGATAGGGCTTGCGCTCAAACCCTAGACTCTCCCTTGGAGTATCTACACCTCGACCTCTACCGATGTAACACTAGGGATAAACGGCTCTGCTTTCCTGCCCACGGTTTTTCCGTCAAATATGATGGTCCTTATAGAAATTCATACGCCTCATGGGCCTATTCCCCCGGTGGCAATAAAATACAGATGGGTAATACTGAAGAACAAAAGAA
>DUER01000069.1 GCA_011192075.1 Dehalococcoidia bacterium
GGCTCTTGAAGTAGGAGCCAGCACATTAGCTATTGCCTGCCCATACTGTATGGTCAACTTTGAGGATAGCGTGTTGAGTGTAGATAAAAGCGACATCATCGAAGTTAAAGACATCGCAGAATTGGTTTTGGAGTCAATTTAGCCGCCAGAGAATATTATGGTAGAAGCAGGGAATGAGATTCAAATCTCAGTTGCGGAGGAAGGTAAGGTCGGTGCCGTTATGGTGGTGGGTGCTGGTGTCAGTGGAATACAAGCCGCTCTAGACCTAGCTAATTCCGGCTTTAAGGTTTATCTAGTGGATAAGGCACCAGCAATCGGTGGTAAGATGGCCCAACTAGATAAGACCTTCCCCACCAACGACTGTTCTATGTGCATCCTGTCTCCTAAATTCATTGAATGCGCTAGAAATCCAAACATAACAATTATAACCTATGCTGAGGTTGAGAGCGTTGATGGGGAAGAGGGAAATTTTAAAGTGACCCTATTGAAGAAGCCTCGGTATGTCGATGAGGAATAGTGCCTCGGCTGCCCAACTTGTATTGAATATTGTCCCGTAAAAATTCCAGATGCTTATAATGAGAACTTAACTCTTACCAAATGCATCTATATACCCTTTGCCCAAGCGGTACCAGCTATTCCGGTAATAGACCCTACGCATTGTCCTTACATTCTTAGAAAGGAATGCCAAATTTGCCGTCCGGTATGTAAAAATAAGGCCATAGACTTTCATCAGCAAGAGAAGAAGGTGGAAATTGAGGTAGGTAGCATAATCTTAGCGCCAGGTTATGAAATATTCCAGCCTCAGATACAGAGTGAATATGGTTATAAAAGGTTTAGTAATGTAGTCACCAGCCTTGAATTTGAGCGGATATTAAGTGCTTCTGGTCCCTATCGCGGAGAAGTAAAGCGTCCTTCGGATAGAAAGACACCGAAGAGGATAGCCTGGATTCAGTGCATTGGTTCCCGAGATACCGCTGTCGGCAATACCTACTGTTCATCGGTGTGTTGTATGTATGCTACAAAGCAGGTGATTCTGGCTAAAGACCATGACAGTGAGCTTGAGGCTACTATATTCCATAATGATATTCGTGCCTTTGGCAAAGGATTTGAGCGATATTACGAAAGGGCAAAAAATACCCCAGGGGTTCGCTATATTTGGAGTAAGGTATCAATATTGAGAGAGCTACCTGGGACAAAGAATGTAGTAATTAGGTTTCGCCGTAATAGTACTGACACTGAACTTAGTGAGGAAGAGTTCGACCTTGTTGTGCTATCAGTAGGACTGACCTCCTCTGCCAACATAAGAGAGCTGGCAGATAAACTGTCGATAGAACTTAATCAATATGGATTTTGCAACAGCTATCCTCTGTCACCCATTGAGACCTCTCGGGCAGGAATCTATGTTTCTGGGGTCTTTCATGCCCCTAAGGATATTCCCGACTCAGTTACTATGGCTAGTGGAGCTGCGTCGCTATCGGCGCAGCTTCTCTCCGAGAGGCGGGGGACGTTGGTTACGGAGAAGGAGTATCCGCCGGAGCGAGATGTCACCGGAGAGTCACCTAGGGTGGGGGTCTTTGTTTGTCGTTGTGGTACTAATATCGCCAGGGGAGTGGATGTGCCCCGGGTAATCAGATATGCCAGAAGCCTAGACAACGTGGTTCATGCTGAGGAGAATATCTTCAGTTGTTCCATTGATGCCACCACCCAACTATGTGAAACCATTAAGGAGAAGGGGTTAAACAGGGTTGTAGTCGCGGCTTGTACCCCGAGGACACACGAACCCGTGTTTCAAGAGACACTCAGGGAAGCCGGGCTAAATCCTTACCTATTCGAGATGGCTAACATTCGGGAGCAGTGTTCCTTAGTGCATGCCAAAGATAAGATGGCAGCCACCAGAAAGGCACAAGATATAGTGAGGATGGCGGTGGCTAAGGCAAGGCTGATTAAGCCGTTGAAACAGTTATCTATGGGTGTTAATCGCTCTGCCCTGGTTATTGGTGGTGGAGTCTCGGGAATGGTAAGTACCTTAAGTTTAGCTGAGCAGGGGTTCGAGACTCATCTGGTTGAAAGGAGTGAAGCTCTTGGAGGAATAGCCAGGAGAATCCATCATACCCTTGAGGGGGAAGATATCCAGACTTACCTTCAAGACCTTATCACAAGGGTCTATAAAAATCCTGCTATTCAAGTATATACTGAAGCTAGTATCACTGAAGTCGCCGGTTATGTGGGTAACTTCACCACCAAGGTAACAGTGGGAGCTGAGAAGATAGTCAAAGAGATAGCCCATGGCGTAACCATAATTGCCGCCGGGGCTGAGGAATTCAAACCCACAGAATATCTCTATGGTAAAGACTCAAGAGTATTGACCTTGTTAGAATTGGAAGCAGAAATGACAAGTGGTAGCGAAAGGATTACCCAGTGCAATACCCTAGTAATAATCCAATGCGTGGGCTCAAGAGATAGTGAGCGGCCCTATTGCAGCCGGGTATGTTGTGGTCAGGCGATAAAGAACGCCTTAAAGCTAAAAGAGATAAACCCAGAGATAGAAATCTATCTCCTGTATCGGGATATGAGAACCTATGCATTTAAAGAGGATTACTACCAGAAAGCTGCAGAACAGGAAGTGAAATTTATTCGCTATGATATAGATGATAAGCCTGAGGTGGAGGTAATCCAAGAAAAGGGTCAGGCCATTCTAAGGGTCAGTGTAACCGAGCCTATTTTGGGTCAACGCCTTGTGATAGATACGGACATGTTAGCCCTAGGGGTAGCCATAGTTCCTCCCACCGATAATAAGGAGCTGTCCCAACTATTCAAAGTGCCCTTGAATGAGGATGGCTTTTTTCTAGAAGCCCACATGAAGCTTCGTCCGGTGGATTTTGCTACCGATGGTATCTTCATGTGCGGCCTAGCTCATAGCCCAAAGTTTATAGATGAAAGTTCTGCTCAAGCCCAGGCGGCAGCTTCCCGAGCTGCCACAACACTGGCTAAGGATTTCGTCACTGCTGAGGGGATAGTATGCTCGGTAAATGAAAATATTTGTAGTGGCTGCGGCGTTTGTGAGCTAGTTTGCCCCTATAAGGCAATACAGGTGGATAAAGAAAGGAAAGTAGCCAAGGTCAACGAAGCCCTTTGTAAAGGCTGTGGGAGCTGCGGAGCTGCTTGCCCATCAGGTGTAATATCAATGAACCACTTTAAAGATGAGCAAATTTTAGCTCAAATAGAGGCACTCATGGCATAATATATGTTAAGATAAGGATGATAAATGAGCCCAGATAAGTTTGAGCCTTTAATAGTCGGCTTTCTCTGCAACTGGTGTAGTTATGCCGGTGCCGACCTTGCCGGGACGGCTAGAATCCAATATCCATCCAATATAAGAATAATAAGGGTAATGTGCAGTGGCAGAGTCGATCCTCTTTTCATCACCAAAGTACTGCGAACGGGTTTTGATGGCGTGCTGGTTTCGGGATGCCACCCCGGTGAGTGCCACTATCAAACCGGCAACTACCGGGCACGAAGGAGGCTAGCTATCACCAAGAAATTCCTCGAGTATATAGGTATTGAACCACAGCGCATTCAGGCGAGCTGGATTTCGGCTTCGGAAGGTGCGAAATTTGCCGAAGTGGTTAATGAAGTGACCCAAGGGGTAAGAGAAATCGGACCTAACAAGCTGTTTGCTGAGGAGGGAAACGGAATAAAGACCACAGGAGGAAGCTAGAGCACCGCTGGAGCAAGGCACGAGTCGTCCTAATGTTTTTAGACCTCTCCAATTCCCTCGACAATCACCGGTAAAGTAGACTATCCTGTAGGCTTTGGAAAAAGACTGAAATTCAGATGTAAGCAATGCAAATTATGGAAGAATAAGACTACAAAAAGGAGGCTAAGCGGTACGATGTCTAGAGACCTGAGAACCTGGATAGAGAAACTCGAAGCTGAGGAGGAGCTTAAGAGAATTAAGGCACAGGTAGATTGGGATGGAGAGATAGCAGAGATTCAGCGCAGGGCACTAGAAGAACGGGGACCAGCGCTATTGTTTGATAACATTAAAGGCTACGAGAATACGTGGTGCCGGAAGTTATTTATGGGTGGTCTTATTAAGAGTAGCTATATGGCTCTTATGTTAGGGTTATCAAAAGACACTCCTCGCCAAGATATTTTGCAATTGCTAAGGAGAAGATTCAAGGAGCCAATAGAGCCTGAACGTGTTGACACCGGTCCGGTAAAGGAGAACATCATTAAAGGGAACGACGTAGATATATTTCAGCTTCCGGTTCCCAAATGGCATCCTCTTGATGGTGGGCGCTATATTAGCTCCTGGCTTGGCGTCGTGACCAGAGACCCGGATGACGGTACCTATAATGTAGGCCAGTACCGGGGCATGATAATAGGCAAGGACAAGATTAGCGTGTTCTTGGTTCCGGCTCAGGGTTGGGGGGCTCACTTCAGCAAGTATCAACGGATGGGGAAGCCGATGCCAATAGCACTGGTCTTTGGTTGGGACCCTTCTATGGGTTTTACCGGGGCCTTACCTCTCAGTAACATTAACGAATATCAGGCAATGGGGGCTATCATGCAGGAACCTGTACCTCTATTAAAATGTGAGACTTCTGACCTTGAGGTACCGGCGTCGGCAGAGATAGTGGTTGAGGGTACGATTTCTCCAGACCCTAACACCTATGAGATGGAAGGTCCTTTCGGTGAAGCAAATGGATTGTACAGTCGACCAGAAAAGAGACCCGTTATCAAGGTTGATTGCATTACTTTCAGGAATGACCCTATCTACCGGGGTAGCCTGGCTGGGGTGGGTATGGTTACTGAGGACATTCAAACCTTTTTCATGGGTCAGCCA
>DUER01000007.1 GCA_011192075.1 Dehalococcoidia bacterium
AAGGTATTTATGACCCAGGTGAACCCCGTCGAAGACGCCGATGGTTAGTAGCATATCCTTCGTGGGTGATAACTCAGCCAATTCTTGCTCTATCTGCATAACCTTTCCCAAGCAAGATTATAATAGAATTATTAGGAATAGTGATTTTGCTAATACTATCACACGCCTATCTTAGCGTCAATTTTTAGGTCTAGAGACGGCTTTACCAGGGCAAGATAGGGAGACAAGGTGGGTTCCCGGAAGGATCAATAAACAATTTCATATTCATTAACTACTTAATTCTGTGCTATACCTGGGTAAAGCAGGCGTCAACCGAGCGATTTCCGCCCTTGTTATACTCTAATGTAGGAAGATGATTATGACACTTTGGCAAAGGGCTCATCCTATATCCCGGGTAGAGCTGTCTTAGCTCTTCCACTCCCGGCTGCTATTTCCCTACTCATCTAAACATAAATAGCTCCCATCTCCGACCCCGTTGGGGTCGAAGGCTTCCTTGATCTTCTGCTGCCACTGGAAAATAGCCGGGCGTGCTCGTCCCGCGAGTAACGCCTGTACCTGTTCCTTCTCCATAAAAAAGAAATTGTAGCCGCCGGCACCCGCTTCCACGGCTATATGTCCGGCATCGACATTACAGGCCCGCGCCGCCTCTACTGATGCAGCGTCCCCGGGATCGTAAAGAATGAAATTCTCAAAGGCATTATAACCTCCGCCCCCTGCAGTACCGACCCCTCCCATTCCAGCATCACCCCCGTCATTTACAATCCCACCCTGCTTCCCAAACTTCCTCTTCTGTTCCCTCATCTCTTCCATCCACCCTGATGTCACCAAATCTGGGGTGCCCGCTCTGGCCATAGCGTCATGAAAGCCCCCGGCATAAACATAATTCAAATTCTTGAAGCACAGCTTAATCATATACAAAAGCGACCATCCGGCCATAGTTGGCTCCTCCATGGCCGCTATCTTCCACCCTCCCGTCTCAGCCAATATCTGGTTTAAAACTTTCTCTTGATATTCAATATCTCTTGGGGTCATACCCACCAGCACAATCTGAAAAGAGCGCCTCATCTCCTCTGAAAGCTTCTGTATTTCTGGCTTTTTCAGCAATTCCTCCAAGTCGTTCAGTGTCCTGGTAGTATCGGTAAGTATCTTGAGTACGGCTGCTTGTAGCTCATCACCAAACATAATAAACTGCCTATGGGCGATATAGCCTATGTCGTTATTATAAATCTTGTACACGGCATCAGCATATCCTTCCCACGTTGACCAGGCCAGAGTATGGGCTCTAATGTTCTCTGGTAGCTGCGCAGTGTAGGCTGGTACCGTACCCTCGATGGGCATTACTGTAGGTCCGGGCCAGGGATAGAGTTTGACCGCGACCTTGGTGAACACACCCAGCCCTCCACAGGCTCCGAGTATTCCTTTGAATATACCTCTTAGACTCGGCCCAAGCCCATCGCCACTGAACCAACCAAGCCCGGAACCCAAAGACCCTGTCCTCAGGATTTCACCTGTGGGCATAACCCATTCCGCCGCTAGCAGATTCTCGGGACCACTACCCATGAAAATACTATCTGGCCCAGCTCCCTGGAAAGAGGTAGCAGCGGCAAGAGGAGAACAACTGGCGCCAGCCCCGATCATATGAGTATTCAATCCCACCTTCATTGCTTCAGCTTGGAGTGTGGCGCCTATCACATATGGCTCGATTACGGCGAACATGTTATGTTCGTCTATCTTCAGGATTCGGTCCATCCGCCTCATATCCAATTGGATTGCGTTTTCAGTTATCGGTGCCCCATATAACCCCCAACCCGTACTATGAGCCTTGCATTTTAGCTTGTATCGGATGCAAATTTTGACTACAGCTTGGACTTCCTCCGTACTCCCGGGCAGCACCACCGCCCCAGCCCTGGGCATAAACTTACTTCCGTGCTGCCTAAACTCAGCCAACCATTGGAAAGCGTATGAATCCAATATCGCTGGCTCCTCGGAGATGTTCTCCGGTCCTACAATGTCTTCCAATGCCTGATATGCCTCTCTGGATATAGCCATAACAAATGCCTCCTCTGCTAGATTGCCTGCTGAACAAGCTCTATAACATCATAGACCTTCATCTTGTCACCGTTTCCATTAACGGCATCAATGAAATTCCTCTCACACCATGGGCAAGCGCTTACTAGGGCCTCAGCACCGGTGGACTTTGCCTCCTCAATCCTCTCCCTGGCAGTCCAGTAGGAAAAGTCGGGATAGGCTTCCCTTACCCCACCGCCAGCACCACAGCACCAGGCATACTCCCTGATTCTCTCCATCTCCACCAGCTCCAAACCGGGGATGCTCCTGAGCACCTCCCTTGGTGGTTCATAAATACCACCGGCCCCGTTGTTCCTGGGCTTTGATGGCTCATATACAACAATCTGTCCACGAATTTTCTTCTCCTCTCCCTGCCATGGAATATACTGCTCTCCCAGTCTTCCCAGATGGCAGGGGTCATGATAGGTAACAGTCATTGGGATAGTTTTGTTGAATTTTATCCTGCCTTCCTTGATGAGGCGGTCGATAAATTCCACAGTGTGCAAGACTTCAAACTTGGAGCCGATATCGGGATAGAGACGCTTGAAGGTGAAGTAACCATCCGAGCAAGAGGTAACTACAGTCTTCACGCCTGCCCTGGTCCAAGCCTCGATATTATTTTCGGCATATTTGATAAATTCTCCCCGGTATCCCATATCGTAAGCTTTACCACCGCAGCAGTTCTCTTCTTTTCCCCTGATTATACCGATATCAACACCAGCATTTTTGAGCAGGGTAACTGCTGTTCTGGCTACTTTCCCTAGCTCCTCATCGAAGCCGAGCTGACAGCCGCCATGGAAAACAACCTCAGCCGACTCCGTGGTTAGGTCCTTTATATCCAAGTCTTCAGACCATTTGCCACGCTCAGCCTTAGGCTTCATCACCATGTTATCTTCCTTACGAAGGTTATCTATAACAGGGATATGCTGGGGAAGGAGCTGACCTTCCTCAACCAATTTGAATCGCAATTCACGCATTGCCTCTAAAGGCTCCATATGATAGCGGCAAATCTTACAGGCAACATCACAAGACCCATCCATCTGGCACTGGTAAACTACGTCCAGTAACCCATCTGTATAGCTGCTCCTGCCCTCCGAGAGAGAAAGAACAACGGCTAATCTACCGCCTGCCGAGTAACTATGGAAATTCTTATAGGCTATACTGGGGCAGCCTTTGGCGAACCTCCAGCTCTTTACCTGAGCAAGTGGAATCCACTTGCAGTACGAGCACCGACAACATCTTTTCGCATCAGACAAGTAGTCTTCTAATGCCACGTCTCTATACCTCCTTTGTTCCTATCAGGCTAAAAACACAGCTTACCCGCATTCATAACATGGTTGGGGTCGAATATATCTTTCACCTTCTTTAATACCATCGTAGTCTGGGTGTCTTTATTGTATGCCATATCTGCCCAGAAGCCGTAAGGTCGGGAGAAGAATGCCCCCTCCTTCAATAGTTGTTCACTGGCCTCGGTAAAGAGGCCCTGCATCTTGGTTACCTCTACCTGGCCGCTCCGGTCGTAGGGGAGACTGAATTCACAATGGCACGATGCACCCTGGTGCACCGGCTGAATGTAGATACCTATATCTGAGGCAGGGTACCCCTGCGCTTCTGCCACCGAGTACATAGTCCTTACGAATTCTGGTGTCCTATTGAGTGTGGTCAGGAAGAAGATGTCCTGGCATCCGCCCTTGTAACCGAGTTTCCAGTAAGGCTCCTTCGATGGGTTGAGTATTGCCTCCAGTACCCGCCCACTACTTGCCCCGGGGACGGAAGATATAAGCCGCAGACCGAATTGCTGGGCGATATCCGCGATATCCTTCTCTAGAAACTCTACCTTTTCCTCGGGAAGTATATCACGTCCAGACAGACTCAGAATGAGAACCCACCGTGGAAGCTCATCCCTTAACGCCTTGATTACATCAGCTACTTCTCCAAGGATACAGGCCAAGTTGAAGCTATTTAAGAACAGAAACTCATCGCCAAATCTGAACCTTAGTAGTCTGTAGGCAAAGTCAAGCAGCTCGTCAAGCCTTTTGGCTGGCACTAAGAAAAGCTTCTGGACCTTGGGCAATTTCTCGCATCTTAGCGCCGTCCAGGTTACAATACCCATAGTTCCCTGGGCAGCCTGAACTAGACGGTAGTAATCAACCTGAGCTGGGCCCCTTGGGTTGAGCAGCGCAAAATATCTTTTCCAAGCAGCCTCTATCGAGGCAAAGTTTCCTGCTTCACCAGTCATCATCTTGTCACCATTTCCCCAGACTATCTCAAGGCATCGCAATGGATCGGCCGACAACCAGCGATACTTAGGGATAAGTGTCGGCTCCCTTTCTATAAGGCTAGCTGCTACCGACTTGTTGCGGCGTGGGAGCAGTGGCATGGAGAGCCTCAGTCCTTCCTTGGCTAGCTCTGGCTGGAGCTGGCTGTAAGTTACCCCTGGCTCAACTATAGTCATCCTATTTTTGCCATCAATAGTGATAATCCGCTTCATTTCACTGAGGTCTACAATAACTGCCCCTCCCTCACTGGGTACAGTATCACCACGGAAGTGCGGCGGGCCGGAGCTTACTGGCACTAGCGGCGTGACCGTCCGGTTAGCCCACTCCACTATCCTCTGCACCTCATCTGCATTCCTAGCCTTTACCACGAACCAGGGCTTCCTTGATGGTACAAAGCTGTAATCACTAGAGTAACTGTCCAATGTCTCCGGGTCATCCAAAACGTTGTTGTCGCCGACTATCTTTATCAGCTCCTCTTTTTTCTCACCCACCTCTCACCTCCTTTCTCAGGCATTCGATAACCCCCATTCTACCACAACGTCTTTAGATTTTAACCCCCGAAATCTGAATCCTCTTCAGCAAACTCTCTAAAAATATTATCGTGTTCGCCGTATATAGGATTTATCTATGATAGGGTAGGAGGTAGACTAGCACTAACTGTTTGCCTTAGCCTGATAACATTGGCTCTAATATGGCTTCTATTTGCCAGATAAATCTGGATGTTCTATGTATTTGCCGTGGTATTTGGTCTTGCCAATGGGGGCCTTACTACACTACTCCCAATCATATCAGCGGAATTATTTGGCTTGGTGTCTTTAGGTGTAATAATTGGAGGGCTCGGAATTTTTACCACAATAGGACAAGCTTTAGGAGCACCTTTGGGTGGAAGTATCTTTGATATAACTGGGAGCTATCGGATAGCTTTCTTAGTTAGTATAGGGGTTTGTACCACAGCTATTATTATTAGTTTAGTTTTACTGAGATATAAGAGTAGCACTGGTATGGCAAAGGAGTGATTGGATAGCACTAGCCCTAAACTACACCAGGGGAAAAACTGCGCTATCCTAGAAATATGAAAGGGAAACCCCTAATGTGTCCGTTAATTTATGTCTTAAAACTGTGCCCTTTTCGCTGACGATTTACAGTACAAGACATCAGGGTCAGCGAAAATGGTTACTTCGGGAGCCAAACACTATACGTAACTTATAATGTTCCAGTAAGAACTGGTTATTGTCCCATGACTTAACAGATGATTTGTAGTGAATTACTCCCCAGCAAGCTAAGGTGCATCTGTGGCGTGAATTCTCACACCTTCTTCGCTCGAATTCGTTTTTGCAGCGCCTGAAGACGCTGCTGGCCACCCCTCGCTGTGGGGTATTCTCGCTAGCTTTTATAAGGACAATTTAGTCTCTTGATCTCTGCATAAGTTGTAATACCCCGACTACAATTGCACCTATCCCTATTGTCCATCTAATAACATCAGGCCACGCCAATATCACGATACCAGCAATAATCCAGATAATCCAACTCCACTTCATAGCTTGTTTCCTCCCTGTCATTGAATTTGAGGGATAATCGTCCTAACAGAACATAATTTATAAAATGTTAAAGTAATTGTAGAGTATTTGTCAAGACCTATACATGGAACAAAGTGACGTTCTGTTACATCTCTTAAGCTTATAACTGTCTGCGTCAAATGATGTTATCATATTTGCGTGAATAAAAATAACTCACTTAGCTTGTTGCTTTAGGGAGGGAAAATGGAGCAGATTAGCATCGGGCCACTCCAAGAATCGGAGCTTCCGGAAGCCGTTGTGATATCCACTTGTGCCTATTCTACCAACCCCCTCGGGGTGCGGCGGTTTGTCAAGAGCATCCGAATAAGGAACGCTATCAGGAAGACTCATAAAGGCGGCTCTTGGGGCATATGCCAGGCCAAGTGTTCATCGTAAAAAAAGACAAGCACGTGGTCGGCGTGAATTGAGAATCCTCCTGCCTGCCATGTTAACCAGAAATAGGTGCTTGGTAATACAAATGTTAACAGCCATGCGCGTCTGGTCAAAACATCATCCGAGGAAATTTCACTGGCATCTTGGTCCTATAGCCGTCGTACCTGAGGTGCAGGAGCGTGGCATCGGGAGCCAACTACTTGAGTACTTCTGTAGGCATGTGGATCAGGCGGGGCAGGCAGCATATTTAGAAACGGACAGACCAGAAAATGTACCCCTCTATGAGCGTTTTAGATTCTCAGTAATCGAAGAAGCACCTGTACTCGGCGTGCGAAACTGGTTCATGTGGCGTACACAGGGACAGGATGTCCCTCAGCCAAATTGTTAGGTAGAGACAAGTCGCCTGGCACGGTTTCCCATATCACCTAGTCATACTCAGGTTGAATAAAATAGCGGTTTGTTCAAAACCGAAGTCAATGATAGACTATATTCCGAGGGTTCGTTATGGCTAAAGCTATAGGTTTAAATTCACTGAAGTTTATGTATAACATGGAGAGATTTGCGACAGAGATCTACCAAACGCAGCGCCGTGCATTTGCAAAAATAGAAATTGCTGATAAGCTTAGGGCAGCTGCTGAGAATGAGCAACAACACACCAACAATCTCCAAGGGCGTATATTAGAACTAAATGGTAATCCGTCTCGTCTCGGGTTCTTGTTCCAGATAGTAGGGAGTATACTGGGTTTAGTAACTAGGAGTTTGGGTAGACTGTTCATGCTGAAGACTGACATTTGGATTGAAAAACGAGCAATTAAAGACTATCGCAGCTTTCTAAAGAGTGTTGGGTTTGACGAGAAATCGGTGGGTCTGATAGAGAGAATTATCATAGATGAGGAAAGACATGTAGACACTTGGGAGAATTCCATTAAGATATTGAAGACCAAACACTAGTCTGAACACTACCTCAACAAAAGCTCGATTTGTCACTCTTTGAACTAAAGTCCGTAATGTCATATTTTGGCTAAACGTGCTTTGTAAAGTAACACCTAACTCGGAGTTAGATTAGGGTAATATTATTACCACTGGTGGAGCTAAAACACAACTATATAGTAGTGGAGTGGGTGTCCCTGTTCCATAATTAGATAAGCCGCTGGCTATATGGGTGTCCCTCGTTCCATAAGTAGACATACCGCTGGCGGGGAGACATAGTCAACCATTTGAAGCGAAAGAGAATCTTCTTGATGTACGTAACCATCATCAGTAATCTCCTTTACCTGATTTGGCTTGATTTGGTTAAACCTAACAATACCATACTCTAAATACTCTCAAAGTGCGTAAGTTATTTATAAGTCATTTTGCCTTACCATGTAAATCACCCAAATGGGTCATAAACGATAGTAATTTAGTCCCAGTCTAAATCGGATCAGGAGCAACGAAACTGATTGAGATAAACCTTGGGTTGTCTGAACGTAGTTATGACTTTGGAGAGGGAGAAGGTTCTGTGGTAATTCCCCACAGTGTTTAGAACAGAATAGTACCTATAATCTCACAACAAGGGCTTACCAGTGGGTCTTCTGTTACCCTGCCTGGAAATGTTCTATTGAAGACTGCTACTACATCCCACTTATTCGAGCCAATCCTATACAAATAACTAGGTTCGTAGGGTCTTAGTCTACGACCAGAGGGTGAGTCTGTGAACCAGTCTATGATTGCTCACCATCGTACTTAATTGGCGCTGGTGCCTCGTAGGTTATAGTAACTACATTGACTGGCGTTGGTGGTTCACCAACCTTGCCGACTCTGGACTGAATATTGAGGATACGCGCTCCTTTTTCCAGTAGCTCTTTAGCTACACCCTCCCAGTATAGCTTCTGACCGCTGTCACCTGTAAGAGATAGTTCGAGAGTGAAGACAGGCATGTCCGCTTAGTTTCTCCTTATTACGTTTTGCCTCTATTATGCCCTTTATTACTGGCGATTTGTCAATCTACTCATTTCCAAACTGACAACTTATCCTATCTGGCCGGCGATATACAGCCTACTTGAATCACATTGTGAACTACCCCTCACTTGGTGTAGAGAACCGATACTTGCATATTCTGACGAAATGTTACCTTAAGTCTCTAGATAAGGCTCATCTTCCCCAAAGTCGTAACTACATCCTGCACACCCAGGGGTTAATCTCTATTTGGAGGTAAGCTCCTTGCTCAAGATACCACAAAAGGCAAACTATTTCTCAGTAGTTATCTCACCAATTGTCTCAAGTATAGCCTTATACGCCAGGTCGAAGCCTGCGGCTCTTGCTGCAATTCTAGTTTGCGGTGTTTTTAGGCCTGGTACGGATTGTAGCGTCTTCTCTGCCCATTGCCAAGCAAGGTCTATTATGCGTATCTGGACTTGTGGGTCTAACATATCAGCCACCTCCTTCAACATAATGATACCAAATTATAGAAGGTGTGAGTGACGAAATCAATAATGCGAGGTAAACAATGGGTGATATGGTTACTGACTCAAAGGCACGATTCAAACTATGGCAACCTATTACACGCAATTAAGCACAATCCCTCTAGGTATTGACAAACTCTTAAGACAGGACTATATTAAAGTCCCAACATGTTGAATACTCTGAAATGAAATAATTGTCACATCGGTTTTGGAGGCTGAGTGAATAAGATTAAGGTAATGATAATTGATGAGCAGGAATACTTTAGGTCTGGTGTGCGCCAGGTACTGTATCAACAACCTGACTTTGAGGTATTGGACAGTGCCCCAAATCAGGACACATTAGGGCTAATTGGAATCAATCTCCCCAATGTTACCCTATTAGGCTCTAGCCTTGCTACACCGAGCGGGCTTGAACTAGCTAGAGATATTACACGATTCTACCCAAATACCAAAGTAATAATGCTAAGCCCCGACCCTAATGACGAGGAGCTTTTTGAGGTTGTTAAAACCGCAGCCGTAGCCTGCTTGAGTAAGAACACCAATGCCGAAGAGCTAGCTAGCACTATAAGGCGAGCTTACAATGGTGAATACCCCATAAATGACACTTTTATGACTAGACCCATGGTTGCCAGGCGTGTGTTAAACCAGTTTCAACATACGAGCAGAACTATGGAAGCTGTAGCCGCTCCCCTTACCGATCGGGAGACTCAGATTCTAAACTACATTGTCGACGGCAACACAAATAAACAAATTGCCCGCATCCTAGAAATCAGCGAACAAACAATCAAAAATCATGTTAGTGCTATCCTGCGGAAACTAAATGCCAATGATAGAGCCCACGCTGTGGTCATAGCTATACGCCACGGCTGGATTTCGGTGGAAGAAGAACCATAAGGTAAATATTCAAACAAATATCAGCCTCTTTATCAAATGTCCACCACTTCCATCTCCAAAGTTGTAACTATATCCCGCACCACAGACATTGACAAACTCTCAAGATAGGACTATATTAGAGGCCCAACATATGAATTAACCTTAAAACAATAAGAATTCGGTAAGGGAAGATGGAAAGGATGAACCAAGGACACTGGAACCACTAATAATATGATGGTGGCTGGTGCCCTTTTTAATTTAACGTTAATTTAAGGCCAAATTTACCGAAAACAGGGGTGTACAACTAGAATTTAGCTTCAATGCCAGTGTAGCTCAGGGGTAGAGCAGCGGTTTCGTAAACCGCCGGTCGACAGTTCGAATCTGTCCGCTGGCTCCACTTATTGAAGCTAAAATACCCCCGAATGTTGATAACATAATGGGGGCAT
>DUER01000070.1 GCA_011192075.1 Dehalococcoidia bacterium
AATCACTAATGGCGATAAGCATTCTCGTTGGCAAAGGTAGATCAGCCTCGAATTGACCGTATAAACCGGTAAAGGCGGGCAAAACATAGGTGACCATTATGGCTATCACAATAATAGCTACAATGGCAACGATAATGGGATAGGTCATGGCGCTTTTAATCTTCTTTTCGGTATCGGCTGACCTCTCTATATAATCAGCCATTTGTCTCAGCACCACTTCCAGATTACCACCTTGCTCACCGGCGGCTATTGCTCTGTGATATATTTGAGAGAAAGCTCGGGGGTGTTTACTTAGAGCCACTGACAACGAACTACCACCGCGAATGTCAGAAGCTACCTCACCAATCGTATTCTTCAGGGTTTTATTGGTTACCTGACTTTGTAATAACTCTAAAGAGGTAACAATATCAGTGCCAGATTCGAGGAGTAACGCTAGCTGACGGGAAAACATTATTATTTCTCTCGGCTTTATCCGATAAAAGCGGGCTAGCTGCTTTTCCTTATTAAACAGGGTAACAACTGCCTGGAGGCTAATTACTTGGTAGCCACCATAGCTCAATAGTTCGGTTGCCGCTTCTTCACTGGTAGCCGAAAGCTTGCCCTTAACTAGTTTTTTATCTTCAGTATAGGCTACATAACGGAAATCCATTTATAACCTCCAAGCCGCTAGTCTGGAGAGTAGGCACTACGCAGCACTTCAGTGGGAGTGGTAATACCTGCCTTTACTTTTTGCATACCATCATTCATCATAGATACCATACCATCTTTAAGTGCCTGAGCTCGAATATCACTACTGCTAGATTGATTAGCGACCATTATTCTTATTTGGTCACTGATAGTCATAACCTCAAAGATTCCTATCCGACCCACATAACCAGTATAAGCACACGTCTTACAGCCGGTTCCATACAGGAATTCAGTCTGCTCCTCTCCCATTTCCTTTTCATAAGCTATCCGCTCTACTAAAGGAGACTCAATAGGATGACTACAATCAGGGCAAATGCGACGCACCATTCGCTGAGCTACAACACCAATAACTGATGAGGCTACCAAGAAGGACTCTACGCCTAGGTCAAGGAGACGGAGGAGCACTCCTACACTATCGCTAGCATGGATAGAAGACAGCATCAGATGCCCAGTTAAAGCCGCCTGAGTAGCTATGTTAGCTGTCTCAGCATCGCGTATCTCGCCGACTAATATTATATCAGGGTCGAGACGAAGTATAGACCTCAAGCCACTAGCAAAGGTAATACCGGCTTGAATATTAACCTGAATCTGGTTAATATCCTCAAACCGATACTCGGCAGGGTCTTCAATGGTAACGATGTTCCTCCCCAGAGTATCAAGGGAATTGATTGAGGCATATAGGGTAGTAGTCTTGCCAGCTCCGGTAGGACCGCTAATCAGAATCATACCATAGGGAATCTTGAGCAGAGCTTCATACTTTGCCAGGCTATCAGGTAGTAGACCAAGCTCGGATAACCCCAGGATAGCCATTGACTTGTCCAGCAGGCGCAGGACTCCCATCTCACCATGGACAGTAGGAGCAGTGGCTACTCTGATATCTATTTGTCGCCCTTTAGCCTCAGTGGAGAATTGACCATCTTGAGCATGATGATGGTCAGCAATATTCATTTCAGCCAGGATTTTAATTCGGGAAATGAGTGCTCGATGTATATTTAGAGGTAGAGACAATGTATCTTGAAGAGTGCCATCAATACGATAGCGGATTCTCAACCTATCATTTTCAGGCTCAATATGGACATCGGATGCCCGGGCTTTAACTGACTCTTCAATAATAAGGTTGAGAGCCTGAATTAGAGGAGTATCAACGGCGGCATTTAGGGCAAGCCTTTCATCAGTTATCTCATTAGAAATAGAGATACGAGAAATCTGCCTTTCAATTTCGCCATAAGCTTTATAATTGAAGTCAATGGCTTCCCTAACTTCCTTGGCAGTGGCAGCTATAGGCTTAACCCTCATTCGGCTTTGAGCTGAAAGAGCCTCTAAGGCAAAGACATCAGTGGGGTCTGCCATAGCTACCTCTATCGTGTTACCCTTTATAGTAAGGGGTATGGCATTATATCTTCTCGCTGTCACCTCAGGAACCAACTGCAATGCCTCAGGTTGGGGTGTTCGCCTCAATAATTTGGTCTGAGGCTCACCTAACTCAGTTGGCTTTTCCTCTGGCTGGGCAGGCCTTTCTTTGGTCATGGGTTCAGGGACTAGTTTCTGAACTAAATCCAGGACTTTTATCCGCTGTTGCTCGGCAAACTGCCGGGCTTCAGAACTAAGCCCTGGCGATACCACAATAACTTTGTCGTCAAGGCTGACATCGTAGGCTTTAGTATCAAATAGGGCTACCTGTTCCAGACTCACTTCTTCCTCCCCACTTAGGAAATCTATACCTACACTATGACCAACCCGGTCAATGTTAGTGTAAGCCAGTATATCAAAGGTATATTCAACCCTTGACTTACCTTTAATTCTGGCTTTTTCCTCAACTCTATAGCCCATATTGGTTAAAGATTCCGCCAATTGGTCCTTTGTTTCAAATCTAAACGGTGCCTTTGGCTTAACTGGTTGCGGGGGCTCTAAGTCCTTCAAATCTAGTAATGACTCTAAGTGTTCTCCATCAATGACCTTTATTCGCTGCTTGTGAGCCAACTTTTTTGCCTCTTGACTAATCCCAGGGACAGCAACAAGAATCCTGTCATGGATATCAGTATCGTAGGCTTTATTGGCAAAGCTGAAAATGGTGTCCACTTCCAATTCCCTATCACCCCCAGCGGCAATACAGACAGCAATAATATAGCTAGTAAAGCTGTCG
>DUER01000071.1 GCA_011192075.1 Dehalococcoidia bacterium
AACAAACCGTGGGGGAGAGCACTGATAAGGACCCCCTATTAAAACAGTGCCCTCCCCTAGCTATTAGTCCAGTCCCGGGAACATCTTGAACCTGGGGAGATCAGCCTTGAAATTGTTCCAGAACTCTATCCATTCCTCATTACCCGGGTCGATTGTTAGCCCTTGCTCCTTAGCCAGGGCTATTGCCTCCTTGTAAGCCGCAATCCATAGGTCTAGTAACTCGAAATTTGCCTGTCTACGGGTCTCGTGGGCTGGAGTCCACAATCCTTTCTCCTCAAGGTATCTTACGGTTCCGTCATGTAGCGGTTTGAAATTATACTCGGCCAGCCACATGATATTGTCTAGCGTGATACCAGGAGTATCCGGGCTACCATCCTTATACCGCTCATAGTTTTCATCCAGCCACTTAGTCAGGTGGTATATCAGGTCTGGGTCAGTATCCTGGCGAACCATATAACCGTTCACAGCGGTTATACCCCATACGCCGTGGCAAGATGGCATACCCGTGCTCATCACTCCATAAGTCTGACCTGGATATACTTCCCGGAATCTGGCGGCTCCGTCTGGGTCTTCCTCAGCGTTGAGTTCTATCCAGCTCGCTCCTTGTGGGCAATACTCAATGTCATAATTTGCCGGGGTAGTGGGAAAAGCAAATACAAGGTCAGCTGAACCATCTAATATCATGCCTGCCGCGACGCCGATGTCGCTGGTGGGAACCCACTCTACATCATCCGGGCTAACGTTCCCCCAGGCCAGTAAGGCTTCATAAATTGTTTTGGGCATCCAGACATAATAGATAATCTTGGTTCCCGGTGTTATGTCGTAGGGAGTCTTTATGGTAGAATCACCCCTGGTCACAAAGCCAATGTCGGTCTTGGAAGAGACGTAAAAATATGCTACCGGCTGAGGACCTCGGTCCCTGGTTGCATAGATGTCTATCGCCTCAAACATCTCGGAGGCGGAACCACCCCAGGTAGCCATGAGAGTTTCGCCTTGTATCACCCAAGCGAGCATTTCTGATACCTCCATTTCGGCAATCAGTCGTATCTTCATTTCGGTATCTGCTGCCATCGGTGTTGTCCAAGCAACGGCGGTAGCATAGTTATTGGACGTGGGGCCCATTGTCCCTACGTATAGCGTCTCTGGCCATTCCCAAACCTCTTCAACTGGTGGTGGCGGTGGTGGTTCTTCCTCCTCTTCTACTGGCGGCGGTGGTGGTGGCGGCGGCGGTTCTTCTTCAGCACAGCCGGTAAAGACTAACGCCCCTACTATCACTATCAAGATAAGCCCAGTCATCAGTTTGATAAGGTGTCTTTTCATTTGTTTCCTCCTTTTCTGAATATTTAGAGTTCTTAGTCTGTATTTTCTTCACATTCTACCACCTCCTTTATTGTTTCTGGCTCTTTCTACCGTGTCATCTTTTATTATGGATTGAAATTACCTGCATAGTATATCCCTGCACATAAAGTATACTTCTATCAAGGGTACGGTGGCTTTCTGCCAATAAGCTCTTCGTAAGAAAAGCTCGTTTGCTTTTCCATGGCAGGATTCACGTATATCATTGAAGCATCTAGATTAGCAACTATTATAGGATTGGGAGAGTTAATGAGCAGGCTTAAAGGAAAATCCTCGCTCTTTTCGGGTGATTCCTTGGTATTTATTCCTGCTACTAAGCTTATGCCTATATTTCTTCGATGCATATTACACTACTGAGCTGAGAGACGAATTGCACCCTTAAATATATAAATTAGTTGTATACGCATTTACTAGTTTTGTCAAGGGGCCTATGTCATGCAAATGTCCAAAATGTGAATCTGTGATACGAATGATAAGTGGTCAAGTTAGTTTTTGCCAAGCCATCTTGATTGCACAACTTGACGAACTGTTACTTTGGCATTTCAACCTTTAACAAAAGGGGCTTTAACTTTTTCCAAAATTTGGCTTGTTATTCGGTAAACGTCCTCCCATGACTACCGTCAAATTGAACACGAGTTACCATTTGATCTTAGCAGGCCTAATGAATGAAGAATTTGAGTCTTTGGAAGTAAGTGGTAAAATAGGGCTGGAATATGGGGTACTTTGGCGCACGGTTGAGAATGAGGACATGATGCATGGATATACAAGTCCCTATTAATAAGAGGAACATCTCTATACCAGATGAGGTGCAATACAAATGGCAAACCCTTCTGGATACTATAGTCGAAATAATCCACGTTCCTGTTGCTTTAATTGCGAAGGCTGAACCGCACCATATCTATGTTTTCCTCTACAGTGGAGCAACCCAAAGCCTCAGCACTTTAAATGGTAGAGAGTATCCGGTTGAATCGTACTGTAGTACTGTGGTGACTACGGGGCGACAGCTTCTAGTTGCCAACGCACTTAAGCAGACAGTGTGGAAGAGGAATAGGGCTGTAAGAGCAGGGATGATTTCCTATCTTGGATTACCCCTATTCTGGCCTGATATTGATATGTTCGGAATACTTTGCGTGCTAGATACCAAAGAGAATCACTACACAGGTAATTCCCAGAGGCTAATGGCACAGTATAAAGATCTCATAGAAACCGACCTCGCCATGCTCTGCAAGACCCAGCAGCTAGAATCGCTTTTGGAATCACTCGGGGATATTAAGGAAAGCTACTACCCCGATATATCGTCAGATGCAATAATAACCACTAACAACCAGGATCAAATAATCTCCTGGAACCTAGGAGCGGGGTCGATTTTCGGCTATACTTCTGCTGAGATCGTTGGCAAGCCACTTAGTCAGTTTATAGCTGATCCCTTCCGTAAAAAATATGAGAACATGCGACAGTTGATTTCAGAAGATAGTTCGAACGATAGCCGAAAAGTGATTGAGGTAGTTGGTGTCAGAAAGGATGGTATCGAGCTTCCGATAGTATTAACGTATACACGTTTCAAGAGCAGGGATGAGTTGCTGTTCACAGCTGTTATACGTACTGTGGCAAAGCGTAAGCGGCTTGGAGAAATGATTCAGTCCCGAAATCGAGAACTCAATATACTTAACAGAATTGCACAATCACTAAGTCAGGCGTTGAAGTTGGATGAAGTTTTGCACCGTGGTCTTGATATTATGATTGATACCATGGACATGACTGCTATAGCCATATATCTGACTGATGAAGACACCGATAATTTGTCACTAGCTGCTGAAAGTGGAATTACTGAGGACCTGAAGAAAACTGCTACAGATCTCCCCCTTGGTCAACAGAGTAGCTTAAAGAATGGTCAGTATGCTCTTACTATTCCACTTATTTCAAGGAACAGAATAATTGGTTCGACTCTATTCATTAGAGCAAGCGAGTTCCAAGATACACACATCCAGCTTATTCAGGGGGCAAGCAACTATCTGGCAGCCACAATCGATAACGCTTGTCTTTTTGAAAAGACGGAGAGGATGTCAATAACAGACAACCTAACAGGGCTATATAACCAACGATACTTTCATAATGCGCTCCAGACTGAAATCGATCGTTTACTTCGCTACCCAGGCTTGTTGTCTCTAGTAATGCTCGACCTGGATGGATTCAAGGAATTCAATGACCAATACGGCCATGTTGATGGTGATAAGCTATTAAGATGCTTTGCTCAGACTCTAAAAACGGTATTAAGGAAGACCGATTATGCTTTCCGTTATGGTGGAGATGAATTTGCGGTTATTCTCCCGCTGACAACGGCAAGAAAGGCGGAGATTATTATAAATCGTTTCCGCAAGAAATGGGTAGAGGTATTTGGTCGTCTTCAAATGAGCGTTGAACTTCCACTTGAGTTTAGCGTTGGTATTGCTGAATTTCCGCAGAATGCCGAAACACCAGATACCCTCATACTACTTGCAGATTCTGCACTATATGAATCCAAAAGACAGGGAAAACATACATCTACTCTGGTATCCGATATGGGAGATATCACATCAGATCCCCACAGCTAGGCAAATCAATCCAGCTACAGGATTAAATTGAGGACTGAGTAAGTTTGATTTTTGATTATGGTTTAACAGACATTGCGATGTTTATTCAATGGGAAGGGCATTATGACCGGAATGAGATAGGGGAGCAAGTCAATGTTCGACAGATAACCGTCATATTGTTGATGTTTGGCGGCAAAAACGCTAAAATCAGGGTGTCGGTTGATCTAGTGTCTTGACACCCTGATTCCTTTTAAAACTCCCCGGCAGAGAAGGTCTTCCAGCCTTGGTAGGCCGTACAGGTCTCGAACCTGTGTCACCCTGATTAAAAGTCAGGTTGACATTTTTCCGGATTTCAGAGTGTCTTTG
>DUER01000072.1 GCA_011192075.1 Dehalococcoidia bacterium
ATACCTATGTTAAGGTCAGCCATTAATGCCCCATTCTGAAAAGGAATTACAGCAAAAATTATCAATGCCGGGACAAAAGCAACTACCGGCGCCAGCCAGTAAACCCATTTATCCCCTTTAGCTGGAGTAATGGTCTCCTTAATCAATATTTTAATGGCATCAGCTATCCCCTGAAGTAAACCAAAGGGACCGGTCCGGTTGGGACCAAGACGAGACTGAAAACGCCCTATTACCCGGCGCTCCAAATAAACAAAGATTATCATCATAACTAAAACAAAAACCAGGAGGATAACAGTAAAAACTCCAAAGTGAACCCAAAATCCTCCAGGCCAGTCTGCGGGTATAGCTGTCATATGACCAATCACTATCTATCCACCTCACCTAAACAGATATCAATGCTGCCCAAGACGACCACAACATCCTGTATCTTCCAACCAATTATCATATCGCGCAGAGCCGTCAGGTTGATTAATGATGGCGGCCGAATGTGCAACCGATAGGGAGCAATAGAGCCATCTGACACCAGATAAAAACCAAGCTCACCCTTAGGGCTTTCAATATGCCCATAGGCTTCCCCCACTGGGGGACGGAGCAGAGGCGGCACCTCACTTCTGATCTCACCCGGTGGCAGTTGTTTCATAGCCTGGTTAATAATGCGCACACTCTGTCGCATCTCTTCAACCCTTACCCGGTAGCGGTCATAGCAATCGCCAACGCTGCCTATCGGAATATCAAACTTAAAGCGGTCATAAATAGAGTAAGGTGCTGCCCTGCGAATATCCCATTCAACACCAGTGCCCCGAAGCACCGGACCACTGGCAGAGCTATTAATGGCTAGCTCTTTGGACAGAATACCTACGCCCTTGGTGCGAGCCAGAAGTATTTCATTCTCAGCCAGAAGCTGGTCATACTCATCAATGAAGAAAGGCATTCTCCCTACGAATTTGTCTAGGGCAACCAAAAACTCGTCAGGAACATCATGACTCACCCCACCAATCCGCATATAGTTATAAGTAAGTCGCTGGCCACAGACCATGTCAAACAGGTCCACAATGCTTTCTCTTTCCCGCCACATATACAGGAAAGGAGTAAAATAGGCACCACAGTCATTTAAGAAGCTGCCAACAGCTAACAGGTGACTAGCAATACGCTGTAGCTCAGCCATAATAACCCGAAGGTATTCCGCCCGTTCAGGAACAGTAATTCCAGCTAGCTTCTCCACCGCCAGGACATAAGCCAGGTTATTGCTCATTGGAGCTGCATAATCCAGACGGTCAGTAATGGGAATAATCTGAGCATAGGTACGCCCCTCGACTAGCTTCTCAATACCCCGATGCAGATAGCCAAAAATTGGCTCCAAATCTACAACGACCTCTCCATCGAGGGTTAGCCTCATACGAAACACCCCGTGAGTGCTGGGGTGCTGAGGACCCATATTGAGGACAAATGGTTCAGTCTTAATTGCCATTATAGATAATCCCTACGTAATGGATGCCCCTCAAAACTATCCCACAAGAAGATACACCTCATGTTTGGGTGACTGTCAAAGCTAATCCCCATGAGGTCGTAAATCTCCCGCTCCTGAAAATCGGCTCCCCGCCACAAACTAACCACTGAAGGCAGGCTGAGGTTATCCCTACCATAACACCGCGCCTTCATCACCAAGCTATGGTTATGCTCCAGTGAAGTCAGACGATATACGACCTCGAAATATTCATAATAATCAACAGCAGTGATATAGGACAAGAAATCAAAATCAAGACCGGGCGTATCTTTTAGATAATCGGCTACCGGTAGCAAGAATTCACTTCTAACCAAAAAGCTATCCTTGTCCGATTCTACGATACTCCCCGGAAACTTTTCCTCTAGCTTTGCGCCTATTTCCTCACCGGAAAGAGTTAATGCCATCCTGCTACCTATCTTTATAGATTCTTTCTTTTAGCTATCTTGTCCTGGAGCATCTGTATCGCGTGAATCAGGGCTTCCGGGCGGGGTGGACAACCAGGAACGTAAACATCAACCGGAATTAGGTGGTTATACCCTGGAACTACACTATATGACTGAGCAAAGGTACCACCAGTAATAGCACATGCCCCCATGGCTATCACCCATTTCGGCTCAGCCATCTGGTCATAGATTCGTTTTATCTGGGGTGCCATCTTCCAGGTTAAAGTGCCAGCGGTAATCATAAGGTCAGCCTGCCGTGGCGAAGCCCGCAGGATTTCCATACCAAATCGGGAGAGATCAAAACGAGAGGCAGAAGCAGACATAAATTCCATAGCGCAGCAGGCTGGAAAACAGAGCATTGTCCACAGTGAAGACCGCCGTGCCCAGTTAAGGAAAAAATCTACAGTGGTTAGTAGAACATTCCCCTTTAGTTCCTGTGCCAACCATTCATCTGGGTCAGGAATTACCTGTTGAGAACCCATCCGTAGTGCCTCTATAGTCTCAGCCTCAACTTTATTAAGCTCAGTGCTAGAATAGACCTGCTTTTCGTTTATGTCTATTTCCACTCCAGAACCCTCTTCTTCCAGGCATAAATATAGCCCACAATAACAATGGCGATAAAAACAAGCATGGTGACCACTCCCCAACCCCCGAGTTGCCTCACGTAAACTGCCCATGGGTAGAGGAAAACAACCACGACATCAAGGGCCAAAAATATGAGAGCGTAAAAATAATA
>DUER01000073.1 GCA_011192075.1 Dehalococcoidia bacterium
TATCCTTACGGCAACGAACCGGAACCAATACCTTTTCCATCTCCTCTTCGTGCGTCTCTTTGTTCACATTCCTAAAGGAATCATCTTTCCGCATTTCCATATTAATTAACCCCCTTTGAGAAAACACAGAACCGACCATTTTCAGGCCGGTTTCACTATTGGCTCCCCGCCACCCAAGTGTCCAAATAAGGTTGACAGTTCAACGCCTCCTGTCTGTTCTCGTACTGAAATGTTGCCTAGTTACTCCATGTATAAACTTTAGTATCAACTACCGAAGTAGTCAAGATCACTTATCGTAACTGTACTTGACTATTTGGTCGCTTTTTAAATAGCTTTATTAACTCATAAAAACAATACCTAAAAGGGGAGGGAGCCCCCGAAGAGGCTCTCCCCTCTGGGGAGTAGACATGTCAGCTAATCACTTGGAACTATCATCAGAGGCACTAGAATCAACGAGAAGGGACTTTAACCATACCTGCTATAGAATTTCCCCTTACTAATTCACGCTCAAACTAAAGCTGGAATTTTGCTAATAAATTGCTAATAGACTGGTTACAACACAAAGTAACTAACTGGTATTCTACGCACAAAATGGGTTTTGAGTAGCTAACACAAAAGTTCTAGTTTGAACGTAAAATGACTCTTTGGGACACATGCCTTATAAATGGGGTTCAGGTGGTCGTCGGTTCAAATCCGGCCACTCCGACCAAAGGCCGTATTAAATGTATTGAAAGCAGGGCAAAGCCTTTATTTTTAACTAATTGTGATTTGGAAAGATAATTGAGACATGGGGAGCGAGTACTAGCTCCCCCTTATTAGTTTAGAAAGTTTGGCGATTATGCGCTCAGAGAGATGTTGGTTGAACTTGGGATGATGAGTAATGGGAGGCGAAAAAACATACATGGTTTGGTTTGTATTTGTGGGAGAGGAAAGGGGGGAAGGTAGGTGTTGAGAGGCAAACTTGCTATAAAACTTCTATTTTTAAAATGGGTAGGTATGAATGCTTTTAAAATGTATAGGGTAAAAAGGCAAAAAGCTGGGACATGATTGGGTAGTTATAGACAAATTATACTAGAAAAAGAAAACCCAAAGGGGGAATAAGTGAATTACCCCTCTCCAGCAAGCTGGTGGGTATCCAGTGGAGTTTTCTATGAATCAAGTAATCCCCATATATTGAACCTTTCGTCACCATATGCGATATAGAGATACAGCCTATTGTCAGATGACTTTAAATGATAGCTTTTTAAGTGTCAGTAGCCAGCCGTGCTGCTCCAAATGTTGCCTGGGCTGCATTACCCGGTTGCACACAATCTCCGATTGGGTAGACCTCGGGGACTAACCCTTGAAGTTCCTCAACGAGTGTATCTACTGGTTTTATGCCGATGGCTACAACAACTGTATCAGCGGGCAGAGATAAAACTTCGTCTTCCAGGCGACTGATAACACTATCTTCTGTAATCTCGAGTACAGTTGTATTAAGGTACAAGGGAACACGCAACTCAACGAGCTGTCTCATTAGGGCTCGATATGTAATCTTCTCATCCGGGCCTTTTCTACCTCCTAGCCGACTACGGCTTATCAAGGTTACCTCTTTCCCCTGCTGTGCCAGCAATACGGCTACTTCCATACCCAGCATGCGTCCACCTATTACAACCACCCTGCCATTGGTCTCAATTTTGCTTTGGATAACGTCGTTTGCTTGGACGACATTGCAGCGCATGGACCTTAGCACATCTAGTCCCTGAGGGATGGCGCCGGTAGCTACTACCACTACATCTGGCTTCATTACCAGTACCTGTTCCAGGGTAACCTCTGTAGCCAATGCCACCGGTATATCTAATCTATCTAGGGAACGTCTCAAGTGGTTGATGAAAGCTGCAAAACCTTGCTTTCCAGATGCAGCACAGGCTACAAGCCACTGTCCGCCAAGCTCAGTGTCCCTCTCGTGTAGGGATACGTGGTGCCCTCGCTCAGCCAGAAGCACGGCAGCCTGCATGCCAGCCAGACCTCCCCCAACTACCATTATCCTCTTAGGTGACCTAACAGGTGTCAAAGGAAGCACAGCCTCCTTGTACAGGAAGGGGTTCACCGTGCAGGAACGCCAGATAGACCTCAAGCAGTTATTACAATATAGACACTGGCGGATATCTTCCAGGCGACCATAGCGGAGCTTATTAGGTAGCTCCGCGTCAGCCAGAAGGGGGCGCCCCAGAGCAATGAAGTCTGTCTTACTGTCCCTAACTATCTGTTCTGCCAATTCCGGACCTATTTTGCCGGCAGTTATAACTGGTATTTTTAATGCCTTTTTCACCTGTTCGGCGACGGATATATTAAGACCCTCAGGTGCAGAATAAGGTGGTGCCATCAAAGTAGACCAGTACTCTAACCCTGAGGAGATACTGATAGCATCAGCACCGGCTGACTCTAAGATAACTGCTTGCTGAACCACTTCATCAGCGGTGATTCCACCCTCAACGTCCTCATTGCCATTTATCCTTACCGTTAGCGGGAAGTCTCTGCCGACCTTCTGCCGTATGGACATTACCGTTTTTTGAGGAAAACGTACCCTGTTCTCCACGCTCCCTCCATACTGGTCTGTCCTGCGGTTAGTTGCCGGAGATAGAAAGGTGCTTAATAGACAGCCGTGACAGGCATGCAGTTCCAATGCATCAGCATCGACCTCCATAACCCGACGTGCTGCCTCGGCAAAATCCCACACGTATCGCTCAATATCCTTTTGGCTAACCTCATGGTAAGGTTTTTTAGCTACCATCCATGGTGTTATTATTGGCACCTTTACCGTCATGCTCTGAGGCAGAGACGGTAATAGCAAAAGCAGCATACCCGGATGCATCAACTGGATAGAAACCTTGGCGCCTTGTTCGTGTATCGCCTCTACTAGTCTTCTCATACCGGGCATGAATTTATCATCATATATGGCTAGGGAGTAGGGCATCATATCATTAGAGCTGACCGAAGTGAGCTGGGTTATTATGAGACCCACACCGCCTCGAGCCCTTGCCCTGTAATAATCAAGCATTGCTGTGGTGACGTATCCATCACCATCAGCTAAGGAATTGCCCATAGGGGCCATAATAAGGCGGTTTTTAAGGCACAGTCTGCCTATATTACCAGGCTGGAATAACGCTGAGAATCTTCTGATATTTGTTTTATCCACGATAAATATTTTGCCTCCTTTGGGGACTTTACTTGCCTCTTGCCGCGATATTTGTTCCAGCTCCGTTAATCGGTTTTTACCCTTATCAAGTATTGTTAACCCCCCACCCGTTCGCTGTCAAGGCGTCTACCAACCCTAAAAATAGGGAGCTACGAATACTATAATGTAGCACGTCGACAACTTTTTATCGCTAGGACTTCTACTACACCTAATATACAAGCCAGGTCGTTATTTATTGGTTGAAAGTCATACCCTTTATTGTTAAAATCATACGATATGTAGCGGCTGGGTAAAGTGGTAAGACTGAAAGCTAATTCAATCGATGGACTACAATCGTTTGACTAGTTGTTACCGCTCTGAGTGGAATGTGAATTTACAGACAAGTCGCTGAAGTAAATATGATTGGAAAGGCGGGCTATATCTATGAGCATTGGCGAAGAGAGTAATAACTTTGGCATCGGGACTGATATTGAGAGTATTGACCGGTTCATAAGGCGAGACCGCACTCAAGATAGTGCATTCTTGAATAAAATATTTACCGGGACTGAACAGGAATACTGCTTTTCAAAGGGAACAGCGGCCGCTCATCTCACCGCAAGATATGCTGGTAAGGAAGCGATTGTCAAAGCGTTGACTAGCCTAGGTAGGGTGGGGCTGAACTACCGTGATATCGAAATAATTAACGATAAAAATGGAGTACCAACGGTTAAAATCAACAAAGTAGGCTTTGATGATTTACGGATACACCTTAGTCTGTCGCATTGTAAAGATAAAGCCATAGCGTTCACTATTGTTGTTGAGACCACACAACACAATAAAAACTAGCATACTAGGTATTCTACGGAGACCACCTGAGTCTGTAACATTCCAATCATGCTTTTAACGTGGCGGGGTGCTAAGGTAAGTTAACGTCAGCATGACTTAATCTTGTTTAATGAAGCTCTCGATATATTTGACAAAATCTTCAACAGTGGTAAGCTCTTGCATTCGTTCGTTATCTATATCTATCTCAATATCAAGAGCGTTTTCTACACCGAGTATAATCTGTACCCAGTGAAGGGAGTCAGCTTTTATATCTTTCAATGCTGTCTCCGGGTTGATTCCTTGTTCACTGCAACGAGTAACTCTGGCTATATTCCTTCTTAGTTCATCCAGTGTTGACATATCCTCACCTCTTAAAGCAGCTATTACTGTAAGATTAGCAATTATTCCGTTTTCTCTGACGAGATTCTCGCCTGAGCTTTCTCTAACTCGGTCCGGAGTGTATCAACGAAACCGTTTTCTACGGCGAGTTTGGCTTGTTTAATAGTGCCGACAATCTGGGAAGCCCGGCTGCTTCCGTGAGCGATGGCAACTACTCCATCGACACCCCACAAGGGCCCCCCTCCCATCACTTCAGCGGGGCTCATCAGACCATATAGCTTGCTGCTAACTTTTTCTACGTCAGACAGATTAAGGTTGTACGTGAGCTCCTGAGTAAGCCACTGGCTAATAATCCTGCCGAGACCCTCACAGAATTTAACCAGTATATTGCCAATAAAACCATCGCAGACTATAACATTCGCTTTTCCGCCGGGTATATCCATACCCTCAACATTGCCAATGAAGTTAAGACCACTCTTCTTGAGTAGGGGGTAGACTGCTTTAGTCAATTCATTACCCTTACCTTCCTCAGCGCCTACATTGAGGAGGCCAACAGTAGGGTTATCAATGCCGAGGAATGTCCTGGCAAAGACACTACCAGCCACAGCAAAATCTACCAGATGATATGGTTGACAGCTCACATTAGCGCCCAAATCTAATGTCACAGTTTTGGGAGCTAGTTGAAGGAAGGCTCCACCGGCCATAGGTCTTTCTATACCGGATAAGGTACCTAGATATTGTAATGCTGCGATCATCGAGGCACCGGTTGAACCGGCACTTATTATAGCATCGGCTTCAGCATTCTTGACCAGCTTAGTAGCCAGTGCTACTGAGCTATTGGGTTTGCGCATAACGGCAAAGGCTGGCTCTTCCCCGTCTTTAATAATTTCACTGGCTTCAACCAGACGAATCGGTAGATTAGCTATATCAATCTTGACTAACTCTGCCTCAATATCTGCCTTAACTCCCACCAAGATAATGTCTACTCCCAACTCTCTAGACGCCTGAACAGACCCTTTCACTATTTCACCTGGAGCAAAATCACCACCCATGGCATCAACAGCTATCTTTATTGATTCTCCCATCAGTTTCTCCTTTCACCATGATAATATAGCCCCATAATACGTTACCAGATATGGTCTATCGCATCCTTCTGGCAAACGCTGTGACAATTCAACTGGTTTTTGTGGCTACAAGATTGAAACCCGGGACATAAAAAGGCAAGCTTCTTCCTTACCTCTTCTTTCACCTTAGCTTTAGGCTGACCATCGTCGTCTTTATCCACAACAAAAATGTCTGCAGGGCATGCCTTTACACACTCTCCGCAGCCATTGCACAGCTCGGTAACAATGGTAATAAAGTAGTCACCGGTACCATCACTGTAGCCATATTGAACCTTTACTGCCTGTTTAATTACTTCTGTAGAACACTCTTCGGCAAAGAGAGCTGCTCCTAGGGCACCAACGAGCTGTGGGTCTTCACAGAGAAGCGGTTGCAGCCCAGCTTTTTCCATTAGCTTCTCAACCATTCCCTTGTTTTTGGCAATACCACCAGTGATGCTAAAGTCCTTCTCTATTGAAATCCGCTTGAGAAGGTTTAGACAGCGGACCGCTATAGCCTCATGCAGGCCGGCGAGAATATTACTCTTAGTCACTCCCTTTCTGAGATGAACGATAGCCTCTGATTTAGCAAAGACGGCGCAGATAGTATTAAAGGGGATAGAACTCTTTGACTCAAGCGACATATCTCCAATCTCTTCCAAGGGGATATTGAGCACCTCAGCTATCATTTCGAGGAACCTGCCTGTCCCGCCGGCACACTTGTCATTCATGACGAAGTTTGTCACCAGTCCACCATCGTCACAATTGATTGCCTTACAATCCTGCCCCCCCATGTCTAGGATGGTTCTGACTGAGGGGAAGTCCCAATTGACGCCTTTGGCGTGGCAGCTTATCTCGGAGATATTCTGATTAGCGTAGGGTACAAGTACCCTTCCGTAGCCAGTGGCAACAGTATACTGAATGTCGTCAAGAGATAGCCCGGTACCCTTTAAGGCCTCCTCCATTACCCTGTAAGAAGTTTTTACACTCTCAGGACCGGTATCACAGATTGCTGACGACAGAATGGATTTGTCTTTCAAAATAACAGCCTTCGCAGCCCGTGAGCCGATATCTATCCCAGCAACTATCACTAGTTTGACCCCTTTTCTACATTCTCCTCGGCAAGAATGGCACCACCTAGAGCTGCCACAAGCTGAGGTGTATCTGGCACCAACACTCCGAAACCTATCTCCTTCTCTAGAGTATTGACCACCCCGCTATTTAGAGCTACGCCACCAGACAGGGCAACATCTTTTTCAATGCCGATTCTCTTACACAATGCCATTATTCGGCTTATTACTGACAAATAGATGCCAGCAACTATTTCCTGCTTAGGCGTCGGTGGCTCACGATGTATATGAGATATAACCTCGGATTCAGTAAAAACAGCACAGGTACTGGTGATTTCGACACCGGATTTTGCTTGGAGAGAAAGCTTCGACATTTCTTCTACAGGCACCTGCATTAGTTTGGCCATCTGTTGTAAGAAGATACCTGTGCCAGCGGCACATTTATCGTGGTTAGCCCAATCTCTTACCCTTCCTCGATCATTCAACTTGACCACGGTAGTGCTTTCCGCCCCTATGTCAATTACCATCCGGGCTGAAGGGCAGAGGTAATAGACACCACGTGCCAGACATGTGGTGATTGCTTTTTGCTGCTGGCTAAAAGAAATGGATTTCCTACCTACTCCGGTTGAGACGATGTATATGTCGTCGTTGAAGCTAGAGCCAGCCCGCCTTAGAGCACTTCGCACAGCCTCTTTGGCTACTGCTTCAGGCTCATCACCTGAAGCAGTAATGACAGAGGATAATATGCTGCCATTTTCGAAAATTACTACCTTAGTGGTCAGGCTACCTATGTCTATACCTAATGTTTTCATAAGTAGTTAAGACAAAAGCGGTTAGCGGTCCTCCAAGAGTTCAAAGAACTGCTCCAGTTTTTCACGTACTTCTTCCTCAGAGGTTACACTCTGGTCGACTACATCACAGTCCAAAGTAAGTACTGGTACATCTATATCGTTTAGAGTATCCTTGAAAAGCTTGATGGTAGCGCAGGCATGTCGACACCCTACATCAGCGTAGTATATGGCGCCATCAACCTTATACTGCTGAGCACAGTCAACTATGCTGTTTAATGTGCGTTCATCCATTGGGCCATACATGCGCGCCTCAGGGAGCATGTAAGATTTCCTAGCCACGCTTTCAAGCGGATTCGCTCGGTCAAGTCTTCCCTCCCCCCAATAGGTGAAGAAGGGTTCGATAACGCTTACTGCCCCGTACTCCTGTGAAATCCTCTCAAAAAAGCCAATTAGATACATGGGGGGTATGAAAAGGCTCATTAGGCGAAAGTGCTCATGGGGGACGGCTCCCTTACCCTCCTGAACCATGGCAGTCAATTCCTGGTAAAGCGTCTCCAGGTATTCAATTGACTCCGGTTGACCTGGAAACAGATAATCAATAGTCAGTAGCTCCAGAAAGCCTTGTGAGTGAAAGGGGGTTGGAACAGTCTTACGCAGTTCGTTAATGTTGCGAATGAGTTCGATTTGCCTGTCCATTCGAGCAACAATCTCAGCTAGTTTGTCCCAGTTCATCTTCCTTCCTGACTTCTCCTCGAGGAAGCGTACCATGTCTCCCAATTCACCAACTAGGTACTGTATTTCATATTCACTATCATTGAATGGGCGGTCAATGAAGAAGCCGGGACAGTGGCAAAGCTCCATAATTAATTCACCACTTTTGGCTGTATTATCGCAGACCATGCTAGACCATAGTATGACATCGGGGTGGGGTAGGGAACCCAAGGCAAAGGCACCGGCCAGCCCGCGGTGTGGCGTACATATTTCAGTAGCTAATCCCAGCTGAGCCCCTGCTTCAAGAATATCGCTGCACTCACCGGTGAATAGGGCTGTCATCCATGTAGTTGTTTCAGTGTGCATTGGAACCATGTCCATAGCATAGATAAGCTCAGCGGGGAAGAAAACAGTATGTGCGGCCACGAAATCACCATTTTCCCTAGCATTTAGCAGCCGGGTGAAGTAGTTGGTGAGCATCTGGTAATACATTGCCTCACTCGGACGAGCATTAGGACGTGTCCGATTCATTCGCATGATTAGTCTGCAAACCCGTACAATGGTATCGATTTTGCTATTCTGAAAGCTTGTCATTTCCTCTTTGCCTCTAGCATTTCCAAGAAAGCCTGGACTCTGGTCTGAATCTGCCCTGAACCTGATGTTCCATATTCCACATCCAAAGCAAGGATTGGTATTCCCAGTGCTTTAAGTCTCTTGGTGAGTAACGGCAGGTCATGGCAGTAGGGCACACAATACCTGATAATCTGACTGATTACACCTTCTACTCTGAAGTCTTGGATGAAATCAATTATTCGGTTGAAACGTTCATCCGAGGGGAACATACGGGCACATGGGAAATTATTCAAATAGCGACGGGAAATGGCTTCCAGCGGGGATTTCGTTTCATCAAGCACTACCGGGTCGCCCCAGTACCTGGTACCGGTGCAGAGCTCATCAGCCACCACCAATCCCCCTTGGTCCTCGATAGATTTGATGAATTCGGGGTTGGTCAATACGCTGCCTATCAGCATGAGTCGTGACCGTCCGGTATGGGTATTACCCGACGCCGAAATCTCTTCAAGCAGGTCTTTAAGCCACCGGTTAAAAATCTCCTTGGGCATGCGGAAGCTGGCATTTGAAACTTCCATAGTTTCGGCGCCGGTAATAGGTGGGTCATCTAATTTACGAAGGTCATAAAGCTGCCTGAGCAATTTCCTTGACTCGTTATACAGCTTGATAGATTCATAAAGCGCCTCGTCAGCTATCTTGGAACCCAGGAATTCTTCCAGGTGCTGCTTGAACTGTGCCACTTCATGGTAATAGAGAGCATGTGCTTTCTCGGTATATTTTCGTGGTACGGTAAGCACATGATAAAAGGGCGTTCCGATATAATTACGCCATAAGTCAAAGAGACGGCGGGCACCATCACAGGTGGAGCCACCAACTACACCGTCGAGAAAATCGTATCCTCCCCCCAATCCCAGTTGCAGGCAACTGCGGGAAAAAGAGCAACTGTTAACATAGAGATAAGCATTACCATCATCAAGCTCGGCTTCCTGAGAGTAACCAATAATCCTGATAGGTAGTATGCCGGCAGCATGCATAATTTCCTCAGGGGAGTAGGTGCATAGCCAGCCAAACACCTTATTACCACTACGTTTATAATCTAAAAGGTGGCTGGTTTTGGGGAAGGTGCTATTTACCTCTCGAAAGCGCTCAAGGACATGCAGCTTGACATTACTTTTCTGGGTAGTATCTACCATCATAAAACCAAACAGCTACTCAGTCCAATTCTCTAGCCTACTGTACCATTAGTTCCCAGGAATACTAGCATCAAAGTAGGAATTTAAACTCCAGGATTTTATTATACCTCCTCAGCCCCTGCTATTTCAAAAATTCTAACTTGGGATGAAAACCAAGTTAATCGATTTTATTACTCAAACATTAGGCAGTATAGAGACATCATGATATCAGATAGCCTCCATCAACCACGATTAAGTCACCGGTCACATAGCTAGCTAAATCCGACACCAGGAAAAGGGCTACTCGGGCAACATCATCAGCATCACCCATTCGACCTAAAACCATGCGAGCCATGAATGCCTTCAATTCTTTTAATTGCGCCTTCTCTTGCTCCTTTGAAGATGCTCTGGCCTGTGAAAGCACTCCTTTCGTCATAATACCTCCAGGAGCAATGGCATTAACACGAATATTATATTGCCCAAGCTCTAGTGCTAAACTCTTAGTTAGCATTAGAACACCGCCCTTGGATGAGTCATAAGCGGAAAGTCCAGTACTTGACGGATGGAGAGAGTCAATAGAGGCAATGTTTATTATACAGCCACCTCGTCTTTGCTCTATCATTTTTTGACTGGTGTATCGGCTGCAGAGGAAGGTCCCTGTGAGGTTTACTGATATCACTTGCTCGAAATCGTTGCCGAACATCTGGGATAAAGATATTCGCGGATATATACCAGCGTTGTTGACCAGTATATCAATACCGCCCATTTTCTCTATGGCGGTGTTTACCATAGCCTTTACCTCTTCTTCCTGGCTCACATCACACTGGGTAAAGGTGGCGTTATATCCACAGCCCTTGAGCTGCTCAGTGGCTCCTTGAGCTGCTTCAGCATTTGTATCAGCGACGAACACGGTAGCACCTGCCTCAGCAAGTCGGCGGCAAATGGCGAAGCCAATGCCCATAGCGCCACCGGTAATAATAGCCCTCTTGCCGGTAAGGTCAATAAGTTCACTAATCGTTACGTTTTTATTTGGTGAAGTCATAACTACTCTGGAGATTCTTCTTACCTATCTCTCTTAATACTTAGAGGTACTATGTATTATATACGATACCTCACCAGTGTCAAGCTGTTATAGTGGTTCTCGCCTATATATTCCATGTACTTTTACCTTGATACTGGAAGCCACGACTACTTCGGATAGTCTTTTTAATTTGTACCATCTATTCATATCTATTTTAGGCACGTATTGCGTCAAAGTGAATTACCCCCAGCAAACTGGGGGGTATATGTGGCGCGAATTCTAACACCTTCTTAGCTTGAATTCGCTTTGCAGTGTTTAAAGACGCTGCTTGCCACCCCGCCCTGCAATTCATCCCCGCAGCAAGCTGCGGGGTATTCTCGCTAGCTTTTATTAAGTTTTACGGAACGGGTATGGACTATTACCTTAAGCTATATTATAATTTAGGGGAGATAGGAACATGCAGGAGAAGATAATGGTAGTTGATGACGACCCTGATATTTTAGACGCCTTAACTATGATTCTTGAATCTAAAGGCTACCAAGTGATTACGGCTCGGGATGGGATAGAAGCTTTAACTAAGCTTGAGGTAGAAAAGCCTGACCTGATGATTCTTGACCTACTAATGCCTAAAATGGATGGATTTGCTGTATACAAAGAACTCCAAGACACAAAGTGGTCAAAGCATAGAGATATACCCATCTTAATTCTAACCTCGATCAGAGAGGAAGCCAGCCGACGCCGCTATGAGCTGGAAACGGGGGCAGAGCTTGATATTGAGGATTATGTAGAAAAGCCCTTCCCACCTGACATCTTGTTGGAAAGGGTAGGGAGACTTATCAAAAAGGAATAAAAGGTCTAAATCTAGCTAGGTGAGTCGGCACACTTACA
>DUER01000074.1 GCA_011192075.1 Dehalococcoidia bacterium
AAGTTGGCTAGCAACCTTTGCCTCGTCTGGCGTAAAGAGATGCCTAAGCACGCGAATCTCCACTCCAGACTCCGTAGGTGGGCAACCAATGGGGAGTGTGTCTAAGTGTTCCTGTAACTTCCTATAGGTATCCTGATTGTTCATTCGTTTCTATCCTCCACCTTTGTGGCGTCGCCCCTTCTTTCTATTAGTATTAATAATTAAAACACCACTCACTTTCCTGGCGACCGCCGCCATCTATAAGTTTATCAGGCGCACAAAGATAACCAGATTCGTCTTCGGGATGCAGCCCAAGCGAAAAATAGTCCCGCGGACCTCTGCGGAAGACTAGTACTGGCACCTATTCTACTAGGAATATCGTGTGGAAATACCTACTTTGACTTGACACTAAACATCCAGTCCGGCGGTGAAACCTTCATGTATGGCATCGTGGCTTTTTCTTGGTGTCCTAGCATCTCCAATCACGTAAATCTCATCGATGTCCTTCACAAGGTTACTGAATGGTATGGACTGCCTCCCTACAGCACAGACTACAGTGTCAGCTTCAATGAACTTCTGAGAGCCAGCTGCACTGGCTACCTCTACTCCGTTATCCTTAATTTCAACAACAGGGCTTTCCGTCATGACTGTTATGCCATATTTGTCGAGTAACCCTCCCGACTTGAAGAATGACAGTCGCACTGTTATCTCCATATCCGTGCCTGCCTCGGGTAATGTCTCAACTATGGTAACTTTGTTGCCTTGTTTGGCCAGATACAAGGCAACATCAAGACCTACGAATCCGCCTCCAATAACCACAACGTTTTGTCCTACTTCTTGCTTACCCAACATAATATCATCGACCATAGCTGCATGTGAGATTCCCGGTATGTCTGGGCAGACTGCCTCCGAACCAGTGGCTACTATGATAGCATCCGGTGCTGCTTGCTTGATCAGATCGGCTGTTGCTTCGGTATTAAATTCGATGCCCACTCCGAGTTTATTAAGTTGCGTATTGTACCACTCAATCAATTGTCGGTACCTTTTCTTAAAGCTAGGAACACTAGCTAGATTGAGGGTACCCCCAATCTTATCAGCCTTTTCGATGATTGATACCTGGTGGCCTCTTAGAGCAGCGATTCGGGCCGCCTCAAGGCCACCGGGCCCGGCGCCAATAATCAAGACCTTCTTCTTTCTGGCTGGCTTAGGCAATGATTCTTCGTTTGCCCATCTGAATTCAAAGCCACAGAGGGAGTTGACGCTACACCAGACCGGCTGGTTACTTAAGATCCTACCCACGCATCCATCGTTGCAGGCAACGCAAGGCCGGATATCTTCTAAGTGACCAGTCTTAACCTTGTTGGGCCAATCGGGATCGGCCATAAGTTGCCTACCGATAAAAACCATGTCTAGAGTCCCATCTTCAAGCAGCTTTTCCGCTAACACTGGGTCGATAAGTAAACCGCCACTGGCAACAGGAGTGCTAACAACCTTCTTTATCTCCGAGGCCAGTTTTATGAAGCGGTATTGCTCCCCATCTTCTTCGGCAAGATACATGCTGGGTAACAGATAATCTATGGTGTCATAGTTGGCTCCGGTAACATTCAGTAAATCAACCCCGCTAACCTCTAGCCTTTTGGCTATCTCCTTAGCATAGTCAAGAGTGATACCGCCCGGCATAAATTCGTCTGCGCATAGCCGGAAGATCACAGGAAAATCAGTGCCGCATTGCTCCTTTATCTTCTGGACGATTTCCACAGCGAATAATGCCCTATCTTTGCCATACTTATCGCTTCTTTCGTTGTATAGGGGGGAAAAGAACTGACAGATGAGATATCCATGGGTGCCGTGGACCTCAACCATGTCCACTCCACAGGTCTTCGCCCGCACTGCGGCAGCAACAAATTTGTCGACCATCTGCTCCACTGCCTCGGTAGATAGCTCAAGCGGTTTGGTGACGAAAAACTGGGTATTGCTAAGCTGGCTGGGGCCTACTGGCTGTGCGACCATAGCGTCTACTCCAGCGTGATGGATTTGTGTGGTTACCCGTGCCCCGCGAATCTTAACCCCATCAATCACGCGGGTAAACTGAGGCATAAACTCATTCTCCCAAAGCCCCCGCTGACCCATCATGCCTCTTCCTTCTGGACTAATACAGGAGTAGTCAATGCAGATCAGGCCCGTGCCGCCTCTAGCCCGGGCCTCATAATAACCAACGTCCTGAGTTGTGGATTCTCCGTGAGGTCCGGAATAGTTCGTACACAGTGAAGGCATGTAGATGCGATTGGGAACAGTTACCGCCCCGATTTTTATCGGCTCAAACAATTTCGTAAATCTTTTATCCATTTGTACCTCCTTAAATGATAACTTTAGCCATATTATATTAAATGCATTCAGATATAAAGAGTAATTTCAGATGGAACCGGATGGTTTCCCATTTCAATTCGCGATGAGGGGTCAGGATTCCTCACCACTCTTATCACCAACAATATACCCGTAATACCTGGCTGTCAATTCCCCCTTTCAGAGCGCCGT
>DUER01000075.1 GCA_011192075.1 Dehalococcoidia bacterium
GCTTTTGCAGAAGCCCTGAGGTTACAGCGATAGCAGCCCGATTGGGATTCCGGCCGGTAGCGAATGCGTTCAGCGCCGGGTCGTCGATGATGTAGATATCGGGCATTCTCTCCAGGCCCGAGGCAATCCTCATCTCCTCTACTATATTATAGAGGCGAGGATAGTCATCGCGTTTTATTTTCCTCGCCTTGGACAGCGCCAGCATTATATTGTCCCCCTGGAAGAAGGCGACCAGGTTCATCACTGCCCAAAGTATCAGGGCAATAATCATGCCACCTGTGCCGCTGTCAAGGAAGTAAAGGCCCAGGAAATAGCCCATCAAAAGCAGCAGCGCTGCCATTCCGGCTACCAGTATTACCGACCTGATTTGATTAGATCTAATCTGTTCCCACATAGCTGTGTCTCCTGGCTAGCTGAAACTAACCTTGGGCGCTTCCCTTTCCTCGGCTGCCGTGACCTCGAAGAATTCGCTAGCCTTGAAACCCATCATGCTAGCCATCATGTTAGACGGAAACATCTGGGTTTTGTTGTCATACCTCAAAACTGAGTCATTGTAGTATTGGCGTGAAAAGCCAATCTTGTTCTCAGTTGAGGTCAACTCCTCCTGGAGAGCCAAGAAGTTCTGGTTGGCTTTCAGGTCAGGGTAGTTCTCAACCACAACTAGCAACCTGGCCAAAGCCCCGCTGAGTCCAGCCTCGGCTTTTGACTGGGCACCGACACCAGTGCCGACTGCCTGCTGGGCCAAGTTGCGGGCCTTAGTAACGGCTTCAAATGTCCCCCGCTCGTGCGTCATATAACCCTTTGCCGTTTCCACCAGGTTGGGAATGAGGTCGTGCCTCCTCTTGAGCTGGACATCGATTTGTGCCCAGGCGTTCTTCACCCGGTTGCGCAGTCTGACCAGGCCATTATACGTTGAAGCCATTATGATAAGAAGAATCACAACAATGCCGATGATGATATAGACCGCAGTCATTTAAAACCTCCTCAACAATTTCCTTTTATATAGCTTTCGGGGGGCTCTTATAACGGGCCCCTGGACTCCTTGTACATACAGGAATACGTTATCTCGGCCGTCCCTTCTTGGCCTGATTTAATCCCGTACTCTGAACACTTCTCCTAGGAAGGTGATAACACGTCCTTGGGAGTCTAATTTCTCAGATGGTTTGTCGGCTAGCTGTGTTATCAACTGGCCAACCTCCCCACTGTCAAACCAAAGCCCATCTCCCCTGGAACAGGCGTCAATAATCACCTGTGGTTCATGACCAACTGTTGCCTTTTTCATTTTCTTGCCACAGATTGGGCAATTCCGCTTCTTCTCCACTGACTTGGTTTCAGGTGTGGTGAGAATATTATCTACAGATAGGCTGGTTCCTTCTAGTTTCATGGCCTCCAGTAAAAGCTCTAGTTCCTCAGCATCGAACCAAACCCCAGAGCAGCTCATGCAATAATCAAGCTCAATTTTCTCATGCTCAACGACTATCATTAAACTGTTGCAGACGGGACATTTCATAGATGTAATCTCCAAAAAGCGCTCTTTTTAGTGTAGATAAAGAATGATGCTATGTCAAGGGAATGTGCACCGTCAGCAGCATTAGAATAGCTCTGTGCAGGATACTTTGGGTAGCCGACCTGGTTTTGACAAGGACCCTCACTCTACTCAACAATTGCTATTTTGTACAATCATGTGACATCACGGACTTCTGTCACTTGGCTGCACGATTAAAACAAAAGGAAAGCTGTTAGTTGACGTGTATTATACTGACTTTTAAAATACGAGCATGCGAGTTAGTATCTTACCAAAAACGGCATTGGGTAAATGGTCAACTGGATTGATCGTAGCTTTCATCGTATTTTTTGTAGCATTCCAACTTCTTGTTGCTTCAGGACAGCGAGGTGGCGAGACATTTTTCAGTAACCTCGTGCTCACAATCCCAATATTGCTTGCAGGAACTTCTGGTGTGTTTGCCTTTCTTACCGGGTTTATTGGTGTCATAAGAAATAGAGAGCGGTCTATACTTGTTTTTCTGGCTATGTTAATCGGCCTTTTTGTTTTGTTTTTCTGTCTCGGCGAAGTAATATTCCCCCATTAATTTACGTTTTAGCTAAAATTTCTGCGAGAGATTAGTTTATTCGAATCCTCGAATGATGTTTCTGATCACACAAGCCAGAATGCGATATTATGGACATTTGTTACTTCGATAGACTCTCTGCGATTCCTTTGCCTGCGAGTGTAGTCAGCATAGAGAATTCAGGACAGCCCTAATGGATGTCCTGCTGTCTTGGTCATTCGTGCAGTCATAGTGAAGACACCTTACTGAACTCGTGACTATGGCTCTTAAATCATGTATATTTAAAGTAGAGCAATGAATGAAAGATTAATCGCCCCTTGCGGGATGAACTGTGCGATATGTAGTGGGTACCTTGCTTACCAGCATGATGTAAAGAGCAAGGGAATAAGAATGCCCTATTGCACCGGCTGTAGACCGAGGGATAAGAAGTGCGCATTTCTCAAGAAGAGATGCGAACTGCTTCTGAGTGGCAAGGTGAAATATTGTTACGAATGCAATGATTTTCTGTGTGAAAGGTTTGGGCATCTCGATAAGCGATACAGAACGCATTTCAGGATGAGTATGATCAAGAATCTGGAATCCATCAAGGAGCATGGCATCAAGCAATTTCTTGAAACGGAAGAGGAGAGATGGAAGTGCCCTGAGTGTGGAGCAATTGTATGTTGCCATAATGGCATTTGCTTTGGCTGTAGGTTAAGCAAGTTGAGCAATAAGGAAAAGCTGTATAGATGGGAGGATTGATTATTGCTAATAGGAGGTACAAACTATGAACGCACTAGAACTGATTGATACCAAAGCAGATAATATATATGACTACAAACTATGCTTTTATAAAGATGATAAGCAAGAAGGTTACAGACCAAAAGCGGAGTGGTTAAAACAACGCTTTTCTGAAGGTCCAAAGTACAAAGTATTGTATTCGGCTAGCGAGGGTGCTGTCGCTACCATTGAGTATATTCCGGGCGAGTACACTTGGAGAGCTGTCAACGCAAGTGGGTATATGATGATCCACTACATATTCAATGAATATAAAAAATATCGGGAGTAAGGCTACGGAACACTCATGGTAGTAGAAAGTGATAAAGATGCCAAGAAAGGAAATATGCACGGTGTGGCTGTGGTCACCGGCAAAGGTACATGGATGGAGGGCAAGTAGCTGTTTATGAAGAGCGGGTTCAAGGTTGTCGATACAGCTTACCCCGATTTCGAATTATTGGTGAAGCAATTCGACACCTCATTTCCACTCAGATTCCCAAGAGACTGGCAGTCAAAAGGTAGTTGGTTCAAATCCCCCCAGCTCCACTGTTCACAAAAGTTTACAATTTGTTTCCAAGGTTCCCGGTAATTACCTTTACTTACTAGTATGCAATTCATGCTATCCCTAATTCGAGTTTGCAGCGGATTCTATTCACCAATCTCTTGGGGTTTTCGCCGAGTTGTTCATTTCGTTATAAAGTTAACTGCAAAAGAACCTGTCCGCTACAGAAGACAGTTATTTCCTACTCGAAGGCTTGTACTGGTTTTTGCAAACATCGCCTCTTTAATGTATAATCAAAGGGTAGTTTCGGTTTAGGGCATTATATACTTTTTATATTACCTCAGGTTTACTCAAGTATTGGATGACCCGGACTCTAACTAGAATCCCAAAGAGAGGAGGTCATCCAATGAGTTTTCAGGACAAGTCGATCCAGTGTTCCGATTGTGGGACTACCTTCACTTTCAGTGCTGAGGAGCAAGAGCTTTTCCAATCTAGGGGCTATACTAATGAGCCCAAGCGCTGCCCCTCATGCCGCCAGGCAAGGAAGTCAGAACGATACGGAAATGACAGCTACAGCCGTAATACCCCACGCCAAATGTTTCGGGTAACATGCGCTGACTGTGGCAAAGATACCGAAGTACCCTTTGAACCTCGTACTGGTAGACCGGTGTATTGTAGCGATTGCTACCGTAAAGTCAGACTGAGTAGATAGTACTGTCTCAAATCTTAAGAGCATACTTAGGCTGGGATATCAAGCCTATGTATGCTCCAGCTAGAATGTGTGGGTGTGTTATGTCGTTAGAAGTTTCGATACGTGAAAGTGAATCACAAGACTCACTATTGCGGCGCTTTCAAAGGATGGTACAAATGAGTGGGATCATGCGTGAGGCAAAGGCTCATCGTTATTTTATGTCTAAGGGAGAGGCGTCGCGACTTAAAGCAAAAAAGAGCGCAAGAAGAAGGCGGAAACAGCTGGCAAGCGACTGATTAGTAGTAGCCATAACTTAATGAAAGGAGCATTAACATGAAGATATATGTGGGCAACTTATCTTATGATATCACTGAGGAGGAATTACGACAAGAATTTATAGCTTTTGGAGAGGTTGAATCTATAAATATCATAACGGATAAGTATAGTGGACGGCCAAAAGGATTCGGGTTTGTTGAGATGCCATCAGTATCAGAAGGTCAAGCGGCAATCACTGCTCTCAACGGGAAGATTCTAAAGGAGCGGACGCTAAATGTTAATGCGGCTCGACCTCGCTCTGATGACAGAGGCGGCGGGTCGTATGGTGGCAGGAGAGGCGGCGGGTTTAGCGGAGGAAAACAGAGAAGGTATTAGATCATTTGGTTGTTTGAGGGTTCTCTTGAGGAGTCAGGTTTAATCTGATTCTCTGCTAACCTTGGCATAAGGAGGTATCAAATCCACAACCCGATACATGGGACGCGGGTAATCCAGCGGTACGTGGTAGTTGGGAGTTGGCCAGTGATGTCTTTGGCGCTCTAATAGCCGATAAGCCGCCCCGTGTCGTTTTAATTTCCAGCCAGCTCCCAGCAGGCAGTTTATTTCTACCGACTCGGTGTGTAAGTAATTTGCTATCTGTGCCTCCTCTACAATTTTCTTACCAATATTACTCCGGACAATAATTACTGACCAAGCTTGCACTCCACTTTTCATGTCAGGATGGAAGTAGTCTCCCACCGAGATATCGGCCAGTTCACTTTGTACAGGGCATGAATCTGCTACTTAGGGAAATTACGTTTAATTTGGCTTCCAAGGTGTAATTAACAAATGGATATCCAGCCTATGAGTGGTAGCGCAAAGTCGCAGGAATCTATATGAACCAGAAATTCTCCCTCAGGGTACAGGCAGTTCTCAGTCTAATAGTGCCAATGTGCCAATTTTATCATGCTCCAGTGTCAGGGACAGCAAGAATGCCTAGTTTCTGAAGTTGAGCTCTGTTCGGCTTATTATCTCATTTTGGATAACCGGGTCCAGGTGGATGAAATAGGCACTGAAACCGGCGACCCTGATAATCAGATTGTTATAGTTTTCAGGGTGAATTTGAGCATCCCTCAGGGTTTCGGTACTGACCACATTGAATTGCACGTGGTGTCCGCCCAGTTCTAAATAGGTTTTAATTAGGGCTATCAGTTTTTTGAGTCCGTCTGCCGTTGATAGCGGGGAGGGATGGAACTTCATGTTGAGCAGGCTGGAGAAATACTTCACCGTGTCAATTGCTCTACTGGCTGATTTCATGAGGGCAGTAGGCCCGTTTTTGTCGCTGCTAGGGCTGGAGGAGACAGAGCCATCGGTCAGCGGTATCCCAGCCTTCCTCCCGTTGGGTAGAGCACCGGTTTTTTCTCCTAAAGGCCCGTGCCACGAAACGGAGATGGTAAAAGGTCTTAGCATTTCGCCCAGGTGGTCTCTCAACTTCTGATGCTCATCATAGAATATGTCATACCATTCTCGAACGATATTATCCGCATAGTCATCGTCGTTTCCGTATTTGGGCGCATTAAGGAGGAGCTTATGCGTTTCCTGGTATCCCTCAAAGTTAGCCTCCAGGGCTTTCAGGAGCTCTCCCATGGTAAGTCGTTTTTCCTCGAAGACGTATTTCTTGATGGCTGTCATTGAGTCGCCGAGGTCGATAACTCCCACGGGGCCAAAGCCAGCCATGTAATATCTAGCTCCCCCGGAACTTACGTCCAGCCCTTTCTTTATGCAGTCGTCCACCAGTGCTGAGACGAAAGGTGTCGGGAAGTATTGGGCATTGATGGCGTGGCCGGTGTACTCGTAATCGGCGTATCTGGGCATAAAGTACTGTAACTGCTTTTTGATGGCATCGGCAAGTTCTTGGAAGGAGGTGAAGTGTTCCGGGTTGCCAGTTTTGGGACCCACTTGTTTTCCTGAAACTGGGTCTTGGCCGTCATGCAGCGCTAGTTCTAGCATCTTGGGCATATTAATGGCACCACCCAGCATGGGGCCAGCCCCATGGGAAAAGCCTCTTTCCACACAGCCAATCTGGCACTGGTTTCGGGCGTCCTCTAGCGATGCACCGTAATGTATAAGGCTCTCAACATTAAGGTCGGCATTGAAGAATGCCGGCATACCCAGGCCGGTTCTCACCA
>DUER01000076.1 GCA_011192075.1 Dehalococcoidia bacterium
CACCATTCTTACTTATGGCTACTACCGAGGGAGTGAGGTTACTCCCCTCAGCGTTGGGGATGATTTTTGGCTCTCCAGCCTCCATCACTGCCACCTCACTCAAAGTTGTGCCTAAATCAATACCTATGACTTTTGCCATTATTTATACCTCCTTTTTCTCCTCTTTTTCTCCACTACCCACTATTACTCGAGCCGGGCGAATAACCCTATCCTGGAACTTGTAGCCCTTTTGCAGCTCCTCAACAACTATCCCTTCCTTGCCTTCACTCTGCATGACTGCTTCATGGAGGTTAGGGTCAAATAGTTCCCCTAGTGCCTGGATTGGGGACAGCCCTTGTGCCTCTAAGATTCCCCGGAGCTTACGCTCAATAAGCCTAATACCATCTACCCAGCTAACTTCAGTTAGCTGGTCAGTGATAGAAGTTAAGGCTCGTTCTAAATCGTCTAGGACTGGCAGAAGGTTAATCACAAGCATAGAGTTAGCAAACTTGCCAATCTCCTCCTTTTCCTGCTCAGTCCGCCGCTTGTAGTTAACGAAGTCGGCCTGAGCTCTTTGCCAGCCAGCCAGATTGGTTTCAGCCTCCACTTTCTCCCCAGCTAAAGCCTGCTTTAATGCTTCTATATCCTCGACCTCAGCGACCTCCAGTTCTAGTTCGTTGGTTAAACCTTCCTCTGGCTCTCGTGGTATCATTAATTTAATCCTTGTCAATTAACCTATGCTAGACTAGCCCGGTGGGTGTTTCCCTGCCATATAGCTCAGCTACCAGTTCGCTCAGCACTGAGGATAGATAGCCAACAGTGGAGATAGCACGGGCGTAAGGCATCCGCGTGGGGCCGACTACACCTATAACGCCAACAGCTTCTTCAGGCAAGCCATATCGGCTAATGACCACACTATAATCCTGGATAAGCTCGGCTTTATTTTCCTTACCTATAACTACCTGCACTCCATATCCAGCTATCTCTGGAGGGATGATAGCCTGGAGTAGGTTTCGGTGCTCGATCAATTCCATTAAGGTCAGCACCCGGTAGCTATGGCCAAACTCAGGCTGGTTAAGCATAAAGTGCAAGCCATCCAAGTAGGGTTCGTCATACTCTTGCTCATCCTCGGTCTGCATTATCTTCACCAGGCAATCAGTTAGCTGCTGTTCGATGGGGAGAAGCCCTGTAGCTTCAGCCAAAATCTGTGAGCTAGTCAAGCCGGAGTAAGCAGTATTTAGTTTATTGGCGATAGCGGTTAGCTCCGGCTGAGATACAACTTGGTCAAAGGTTGCTAACTGCTGCTTTACCCTGGCTCCGCGAAGAATAAGGACAACCAGAGCCAGTGAGTCTTGCAGAGCAACCACCTCCACATACTTGAAGCGGCAGTTTACCGATTTAGGCAGAGCAACTACAGCTACATTTTGAGCCAACCGAGCCATAAGTGTGGCTGCCAGACGCAGCCACACCTCCACTTCCTTCTCCACTTGATGGAAGAGGTGACTTATCAAACGCTGCTCGGCTAAGGGGAGGTCCAGGCCAGTTAGCAATTCCACATAGTAGCGATAGCCCTTATCACAGGGTACGCTTCCCGATGAAGGGTGACAGCGGGTAATATAACCCGCTTGTTCTAGGTGTGCCATCTCATTACGGATGGTAGCCGAGCTTACCCCTAGCTCATAGTCATTGATGATGCTCTGTGATGGCACCGGCACTGCTTTAACAATATATTGCCCCACTATAGATTTGAGTATAGTCTCTGCTCTCGGAGATAACACCTCTACCTCCAGGTATCTGAGTTAGCAGTCTAAGCCTAAGACTGCTAATCATATTTAACTTACCACCTTTGACCATTGTTTGTCAAGAGGAATTGGTATTTATTATCAATTGACCGCAAAAGCCACCTGTGCTATATTTAGGCAGATGGATATTACCTGGCTAGGTCACTCTTGCTTCAGACTCAGGGGTAGTCGTGCCACCGTTATTGTCGACCCCTACTCACCGAGCTTGGGCTATTCACTGGGTAAGCCTTCGGCTCATATTGCATGTGTAAGCCATCAGCATCCGGGGCATTGCTATGTTCAGGGCATTGGTGATGGGCCAAGACTGATTACCGGACCTGGTGAGTATGAAATCAGTGGTGTCCTGATAATAGGGATAGCTACCTTCCATGACCAAGAGGGGGGCAGGAAGCGGGGCAATAACACTGTCTATATTATAGAAATAGACGAGGTATCAGTGTGCCACCTTGGTGACCTAGGGCACGTACTTACTGCTGAGCAGGTAGAAGAGCTAGGCAATGTGGATGTGCTATTACTTCCCGTAGGCGGGGTATCCACTATTAATGCTCCGATGGCAGCCGAAGTGGTTCGACAGCTTGAGCCTAAGATAGTGATTCCCATGCACTATAAAACACAGGCACTAAGCCGGGAACTGGAGCCAGTGGAAAGGTTCCTTAAGGAGATAGGGATAAAGGAAGCCAATCTCCAGCCAAAGCTGTCCATAAGCAAGTCAAGCTTGCCCGACAGTACACAAGTCTTTTTGCTTAACTACTGAAATTTATTATCCAGCCGACATCCATGGTCATTTAAATTTGGGGGTAGTATCAAGTTATTATTATTCCCGACTCAACAGTATCTATTGACAAACTCTCAAGAGAGGACTACATTAGATTCCCAAGATGTAAACTAGCCTTAAAAACAATACTATTTAGGTGGGTTGGGAGGTAGCAGATGTTCTTCAAAAAGAAGTGCCCAATATGTGGAGCCAAGAACTCTCAAGATGCCACAACCTGTGCAAGTTGTGATGCACCGTTTGAACTGAGACCGGCAGAGGGTCAAACAGCCATCGAG
>DUER01000077.1 GCA_011192075.1 Dehalococcoidia bacterium
CAGTTTTGATGTGGCCGGGAAACATTGTCTAGTTGGCTAGAGAAAGGGATTGGACTAGACATTTGCAAACATTTTGCAAACATACTGGTTGGCACTACCCATCACAGGATGGCACAGCCAGATACAAAGTCTGGCTTGACGCTAGACAGGACAAGACGTTATACTATCTGTTGGCATTAGGCAGGACAGTGGACTCAGGACTCCAAAACCGCACGGCGGGGGTTCGAGTCCCTCCACTCCTGTCAGACTCTAGCCGAGGTGGCGGAAGCAGGTAGACGCGCTAGCTTGAGGGGCTAGTGAGCATAAGCTCGTAGGAGTTCAAATCTCCTCCTCGGCACCAAAACTAAGTAAGTAGGCGAAAGTAGTTCAGTGGTAGAGTCCTTCTTGCCAAGGAGCAAGTGACAGTTCGAGTTTCGCCTTCGGCTCCAATGAGGCGACGTAGCCAAGTGGATAAGGCGGGGGTCTGCAAAACCCCTATTCACCGGTTCGAATCCGGTCGTCGCCTCCAATTGTTATTATGGTGAAGAGACTCCTGCTTGGCAGGGGTCTTATTTTATTTGACTACAACCTCGAATTCCTTAAACTCACTGAAAGCCTTTACAATGTAACCAATAAACTGCCATGTAACTTTTAGGCTGAGAAAGCGCCTTTTCTTCGTTTTTGGTGGGGAAGGGGGGACTCGAACCCCCACGCCTTGCGGCACATGATCCTAAGTCATGCTCGTCTGCCAATTCCGACACTCCCCCTCAGAGCTAATTCAAGCGTAACGATAAATCAAAAAGTTAACCAATTCTATGCTGTCCGCTTTCCTTGCTTTAAGAAGACAAGGACTTTCCAGACACACTGTTATTCTACCAAAGATGTCTTGGAAAGGCTATAGGGGCAGAACTAACCACAGAAGGTATGAACTACTTCTTATCATCCCTAACTTATTGTAACGCGAAACACTTGTATTTCGGGGCAATAAGGGCAAGATGATTGCCTAGCATACTACCAACAGATAGGCCACACATTTAACGATGAATAGAAGATGTTCTTCCACTCTTGTTGCGACCTATCCGTGCTCCAGTGTTTGAGGCTAAACTAGTGGAACACATGCACGGGGAACTAAATACGAAGGCTCCGTAAGGGATGTATAGACTCAGAACCATTAGGCTGCTCGCACAGGCGTTGGTCTGAGTAAAGTCCGCTAAAGGTCTGCCACTAAGTCTGGGAACCTCTTAAACCATTGCTTTTGCCAATCACATGTTTTGCGTGGGCATTTCCAGTTTCCAATCTTCCCAACATCCAGTTTCAGCCTTTGCAGTTTAAATTTCCCTAATTCCTTCGAATCTATTTCCTTAACATCCACTAGGCTTATTTGGCCTTCTATAATGACTGAGCGACAGAGTATGCCTTTTGAGACAAGTTCAGGCTTTTCACGTCGGGAATCGTATATTACATAACATGCGTTGGCATTATTCTTTATACAATTGATTTTCCTTTCACCCATTGTCGAACTTGTCACGAAATATAGGCTCTTACCGTCAAAGTAATGTTCCACCGGCACACCGTAAGGCCTAGCACTATCCACTAGTGTCAGAACACCGGCCTTACTGTCTTTAATGAAATTCATCACCTCAGATTCATCCATTGACTCAACACCAGGAGTGACTGACATAATACCTCCTTAACCTAAATTTTTAGATAATTACTTTTCCCGCTTATTACTTCTCAAATAGCTAAGTGCCGTCTTTGTGTCACTGTCTACAGACTCTAATGTATTCATCTTTTGGGGCTTTGTCAATACTAATTACAAACAAAGAGATTATGGTTAACAAACCTGATTGTGAATCGTATTCGTTAGATATTGGGTGGCCGGTCAGATTTGAGTATGGTCTTGAGATACACCAGAAGTATTACCATTGAGGACTATATGAAAAAGTACAGAGATTTGGAAGAGAGACGTTGACAGCTAGCGAGTGGAGGGTATAGGATGGTCTACAGCAATTGATAGAAAAATCTTGGTTAAGTAGGAAGGAGGGAACATATGAGCGGAGAGTTAGGTAAGCTAATGGCACAGAACATCACGACAGAAATGCCCCGGGAACAGTTAGAGGAACATGTCGCTAATATCCTCAAAAAGCTGACCATGTGTACTCTGATTACATCAATGGACGATATCCCAAGGGGGACGCCGCTGGAATATTTTTCCGATGGCCTGACGCTGTATATATCACCTGACCCTGGACCTAAGGTTGAAAATCTGAAGGTTAACCCCAATGTCGCTGTCAGCATTTATAACATTGTACATCCTGATTGGGAGAATGAGTGGCAGACAGTCTGGGGACTGCAAATTACGGGCAAGGGAGAACTTTTTGAAGAGGGTGACCCCGAGTATGCGCATGGCCAGAAAGTAATCAACTTCGAGTCATTTCTCCGTGCCTTGGGCCTGGACCCGAATGAGTGGCCAAAAGGACGAAAAATACTCAAGGTGACGCCTAGCAATATTGCATTATTTGAATTGGGGCTGCTCACCAAGGGATTGTCCCCCAGGCAGGTTTGGCAAGCTCAAAGCTAGGTTGATGGGAAAGCCTAGGGATGGGCAGAGATATACGAGGTCTGTTAGCTTTCAGGATAGCTTATAGCAATATTCCCCGATTGTAGATTGAAAGCAATCGTGTGTGTGGAATGTAATTACGACTATTGGAAAACGGTTGACGTTATCTATTCAGGCTCAGTAAGCCTTACCTTAACTGCTTGGGGACGACCATCTCGTCCCTGACCCTTCTCAAATTCCACTTCCTGCCCTTCGCTAAGGCTATCAAATTCCACTCCTTCAATATCGTTGCGATGGAAAAAGAGGTCTTCTTCCTGCTCTGTCTTGATAAATCCATAACCACGGTCCATGAGCCGTCTGATTGTGCCCTTTGGCATAGGATACCTCCCTTCAAATCCATTAGCTAGGCTTTAAAATTATTATACCACGTAAAATCCAAAAGGGGTAGAGGGGAGTCTATTCAGATGGTTAAGTGCTACACCAGGTCAACTATTTTTCAGATAAGCTCTTCCTGGAGTTTTGTCAAACCCCCGTTGTACGTTATTCGATGTTATGCAGGATAGAAGAGCCGATTACAGGATAAGTTGCCATAACAACCGGGTAGCAAGATATTGAAGGCTACTCTATAATGATACTGCATTTTGTTATAAATAGATAAGGGAGGAAATGAAGGTGAGTAGGGAAATAAAGATTACTGCAGGGGAGCTTGAAGTGAAGGCCTGGCTCAATGAAACAAATACCGCCACCAAAATCTTGGAGATTCTTCCTATCTCTGCTAGAGTTAATCTTTGGGGAGACGAGATATACTTTCCCGTCCCCTTAGACACCGGACTAGAGAATGAGAAGGAAACAGTAGCCCTTGGAGATATCGCTTACTGGCCTCAGGGAAAAGCGATGTGTATCTTCTTTGGGAGGACTCCTGTAAGTAAAGGGGAGGAGATTAGACCCATAAGCCCGGTTAACGTAATCGGAAGAATTGAGGGAGAGCCGAAATTGCTTGGGAAGGTAAAGCAAGAGGAAAATATCACCGTAGAGACGGGGTGAGAGGAGCTCTACATAACAAGGAGGGATAATAGAATGTTGAGACTGGAAGGTAAGGTGGCCATAATAACCGGAGCCGGCTCCGGAATCGGTAGAGAAAGTGCTCTGTTGTTTACCAGGGAGGGAGCCAGAGTAGTGGTCTCTGATTATGTGTCAGAGGCTGGTGAGGAAACCGTCCGCCAAATTAAAGAAAGTGGTGGCGAGGCTATATTTATCAAGACAGATGTATCTGAGGCAAGCGATGCTGAGAGAATGGTCAAGAAAACAATAGAAGAATACGGCAAGCTTGATATTTTACATAACAATGCTGGGATATTGGGGGAAGTAGCATTTGTTGGAGATGCCACAGAGGAGGATTGGGATAGGGTTATTTTGGTTAACCTTAAGGGTGTGTTTCTATGCTCAAAGTATGCTGTCCGTGAAATGGTAAAAAAGGAGGGAGGGGTGATAATAAGTACTGCCTCTGTTATGGGGCTTGTTGGTCTTCCTGGTAATACGGCTTATAGTGCCGCTAAAGGGGGGGTTATTCAATTTACCAAGACCATGGCGCTAGAATATGCCTCAAGCAATGTCAGGGTTAATTGTATATGCGCTGGATGGATTGATACACCCATGAATGAGAACCTCGGAGAACGAA
>DUER01000078.1 GCA_011192075.1 Dehalococcoidia bacterium
AGAACCTCAGACATGGTCTTTGAAACAGTATTTGCCTTCGTTTAACCGTTCCTTTATTTACATTGACAATCTCCCCGGGAGAGGACTAGACTAAAGCCCCGACGTGTAAGATAGCCTGGGAGGAGACGGGAATGACAAGCAATGGCATTGCGAGGAAAGAACCTATTGTGGCCGCAGTTGTGGGCGTGGATGGATCCGGGAAGAGCTCTACCTTTGTTGGCACGCTGAGGGCATTGGCCAATCGTGTCCGAGTTGTAGGTATTGGAGATCAAATACTGCACGGTGGACCTGGCGAGTCGATAAGTGAGCTCACCGGCGTTCCCCTCTCACGCTCCGCGAAGTTCCTCAGGCGTTTCGCCAAAGGTTTGCGTTGGCAACGGCTCTACAAGAACTTCAAATTTGTAGAGCTTGCCGAGTTGGCGCATGTTTGTCAGTATGTGGCCGATCATGATCCTCCTGATGTCATTCTTACTGACGGTCAACCACTTATCAATGTTGCCAGTTGGGCCTGCGCTCGTTTCTACAAGGAAGACTTATCAGATGATGATGAAGAACTCTGGCGCGTGATATGCTATCTGGGTGGCGAGGATCGCATTCCTCTGTGCAGATTGGCGTACTACGTGCTTCGAGCATGGCAGTTGCCGTTGCTCAACTTGCTAGGGTTGAGTTACTTCTTACCCCCAGACCTCATCTTTCTACTTGACATTGATCCTGAGGTAGCCATGGGACGCATCCGAGCCCGTGGGAGACCTATTCAGGTGCACGAGACAGCGGTCTTCCTTGACGAGTTGAGTCGGAGTTACGGTCGAGTCTGCACTTTGCTTCACGAGCGGCGCGGCATTCCGCTCACGACGATTGACGCTAACCAATTATCATTAGATAAAGTGGTGGATATCGTCATGGCTGATGTGCTCCAACACCTAGCGGGTGAAAAACCGGTCGAAATTCCCAATTCCCCGCAGCGTGCTCCCATAGAAGTGATTGCTACTACCATGTCCGGTTCAATCCAGGACCAGCGGAAGGTGCAGCACATAGGCCCAGCGTTCTTATCGCGAACGTCACGAGCGGTTCGCATGCACAGAGCGGATAGCCACGCCCAGGCACGAGATATCACACAACGCCTAGTGGGCGAAGGCAGCCGCATCATTGTGTCAGCCGGTGGTGCTGGCACATTTAATGCGGTCATGGAAGGGTGCCACTTAGCTGGAAGTGTGCCTTCGGATCTCCGGCTGGGCTTTTTGCGAAAGGGTTCGGCAGACCTCGTTGGCAAGGTACTTGGCATCCCAGACCAGCTCGAGGCCGCGGTTGAGGTTATCCTTTCAGCTCTGGAAACGGGAAACTGTGTTCCCGCCGATATTCTGACGGTAGAGGCTACCGAGGCAGATGGTGGAATACAGCACCGCAAGCTTGTGGGCTTTGGCGGACTTGGCGTTTTCGGTGAGGTGCCACGTTTCACAGAGAGCCGTTTCATCAAGGTCTACAAGGGTGTTTTGGGGTCACTTTTTGGCGACCTAGGCCCCTTCTTTGTTGGCTTGGGTCTTGCCATGGTGCGATGGCAGTTCCAACGTGTACTGGGCCGCGTACCAGAAATGTCCTTGGTCCTAGGTGAAGAGACGACAGCTACGGCAACCTGGGTCACTGTCTTGGTGCTTAACGGTGACTTGGGAGCCGATTTGCCTTTGGGACAGGGCCTGTCTCTCGGAAGCGGTTCGTTCAGGGTGATTGCAATGCGCTATCAGGGATTACCACAGGCACTGCGGCAAATCTTAGCGGCACGAAGGGGTGCCATTCTTCGCGAACCTGAGCGCTACGGCTGCATCATTCGGACAGTCGGCAGCCTAAGAGTGCAGCCCCGGGGCGCCCGTCCCTATGCTGTCAACATAGACGGTGGTGCGATGGTCGCGCACGGTGAGGCATCTATCTCTGTGTCCGGCAAGATCTGGTTGCTCTCATGTACAGATCAAGGCGCACGCAGCTAAGACTGGCCAGGGGAGCTTTGGAAGTTCATTCCTTTCTCATCTCACCCTCAATCTTTCCAGAACCTTTACAGCCTCCTCCAGAGCCTTGGTAGCCTCGGTGTATGACGTCTTGAGAGGGAACTGGAGAGCCTTTCCGACACGCACATGGATGATGCGTCGGCGCCGCGGGATGGTCTGGCCTTTAGCAAGTACTTCATAGGTACCTCGTATATGGATCGGCACCACCGGCACGCGCAGCTCAACGGCCATGAGTCCTAATCCTGACTTAAAGGGCGCCATCTGTCCTGTCTCGGAACGGGTTCCCTCTGGATATATTAAGACAGACCAGTCCCTGTCCAGTAACCAACAGCAGTGTTCTAAAGTAGGACGGATAGAGTCAGTGCGTGAGAAAGGGAATGCGTTGAACAAAGATGTAGCTAAGAGTCTCTTAATACGACCCCCGGCGAACCAGAAGTCAGCGGCTGCTGCCACCGCCGTTCGGCGGCGCCAGCTTACCGGTAAAGCGGCCAGCACTACAAGAGTATCCAGGTGGCTTTGGTGGTTGGTAGCAAAGAGCACCGGGCCTTGTAGCTCCTTCAAGTTGTCCTTGCCTTCCACTTCCAGGGGAGCCATCAGCCGCAGGAGAGGAAAGATCAGTAATGACTGGAGGAAGGCACGGCCTAGACCGATAAGGTGGTTCAATGGCCACTCCAAGTGGCCTTGCTCCCGTGAGACCTCGCCCTCAGAGGCTAGCAGAGCTTGTAGTTCTTCCACCGTGGTATCAGCCGAGACCTGGGACTCGTCCACATAAATGTCCAAGTCTGACTCCACCGCAGCCAAGAGCTCCACCCGGCCAAGTGAATCCAGATTCATGTCTTCTCCCAGAGTCATATTAAGACGGATCTTCTCCACCGGTACGCTCGTCATGTCTGCCAGTAGGCGATGCAGTACAGGCACTTCGCTAGCTTCCCCTGCAGTAGGAACCACACTAGCGGGCTCCTTTGCCAAGGCGCCACTTAGTATGTAGTCCAGAACCTCCTGTTTCTTGATCTTGAGGGTATGGGTGACAGGAAACTCGGGGAAGGGCCAGATGGTAACCCCTTGTATCCGCTGGTGCTCTGCCAAACGCCTATTGGCCTGCTCAACAATGTCTTGGGGTTCAGTGACTCCCTCTTTCAGCAATAGCACGGCGTGCACCTGCACCCCCCTTTCTCCGCTTGGTACACCCATCACACAGGCGTCCTCTACTCCAGAGCAGCCCTTCAGGGCTTTCTCCACGTCCTGGGTATAAACGTTCATCCCGCTAGCCAGAGCTATCATGTCCTTCTTGCGTCCTCGAAGGTACAGGTGGCCCTCATCGTCTAAGTAGCCTAGATCCCCGGTCCTGTACCAGTCCTCCTCGAATGCTGCTTCTGTGGCCCCAGGGTCTTGCCAGTACCCTGGTGTCACATTAGCGCCACGAATGAGGACTTCCCCATCGGAGGCAATGTTAATGTCCTGACCGGGTAGTACCTTCCCCACGGAATCCAGTCTGCGCCCCTTTAAAGGGTTGACGGTCACAATAGGCGCTGCCTCTGTGGTACCGTACCCCTGTAGGACAGGGATGCCCAGGAGTTCCCAGTAACGTGCGAGCTCTGGTTCCAGATAGGCTCCACCGCATATGAGAAACTGGAGGCAACCACCCATCTGGCGGTGCACCGATGATCGGAAGAGGAGCCTCCGCAACTTCATAGGCAAGCGAGATGCTATGCGCAGAAGACTTTGCCACACCTGTTCCCTCCCCTGCTTGTTCACCTCACGCTCGATAGCATTCCAAAAGAGCTGGAGTAGCTGAGGCGCTAGGACAATAGTGGTGATACGTTGCTCCTGTAAAGTCCTGAAGATTACTGTAGGCTGGCGACTGGCAGGATAGACCACAGTGGCACCAAATTTAAGGAGGGTCATCAACTCCGCTGACTGTTCCAGCATGTGGCTCAAGGGGAGGAGAGAAAGGACACGGCTATCGCTAGCAATAGAGATCACTTGGGCGGAGGCTAACACATTGGACACGATATTACGGTGAGTGAGGATCACCCCCTTGGGTTCCCCTGTGGTTCCCGAGGTGAACATGACCTCGGCGATGTCCTCCTCGGCAGGGGACGGAAGGCAGAAATCAGAGCTTACCCCATCCAGTTCCTGTGACAAGTCTTCCAGGCACTGAATCGAGATGCCAAGTTTCTTACCCTGTTCTTGGTTGATCTGAGAAACGAATAGGTAGCTAGCGCTGGTCTTCTCCTTGACTTTGACCACGAAATCGGATGTGCTACGCATATCTATAGGTACCAAGATGACGCCAGCGCGCAAGCAACCGAAGTAGAGACCTACCCACTCAGGCATGTTGGGAGCCCATAAGAGCAGGCGATCCCCGTGCTGAAGGCCTTTGCCTCGCAAGTAGGTGGCCAGGCGCTCGCTGAATTCCCATAGATATTGATAGCTCCAGCGCTCTATGCGGTAGCCACGCTGCATGAGTACAGCGGTCTTGGAGCTAAACTCAGTTGCCGCTCCTTGGAGTAACTGACATAAGGTAGTCATTGCCTTCCCTCTGTGGAGTATACCCAAAACTCACGCCTTTACTTTATTATAAGTTTATTATCAAACGAGCACAAAGGCCCCTATTTAAGGGTTAAAATATTTGGGCTCACTGACTATTCAGTATCTTTTATGCTGTATATTCCTGACATGTTACAGCCGTAATATGACATTTTGTTCTTTTCGTTATCTCAAAAAATAAGATACGTTATCTTGTGAGACATAGATAAAAAGGTTCCTTTTTTAGACTTTTTAGGAAATTTGTGAATAAGCGTGCGGTAATTCTAATTTAAAGATTGGTATCCTTTATGTGGGCAGGTCAAGAGTATTCACCATTTACCAGTTTTATAACGTGCTATCCCCATAGCGATTAAACCTACGCCAAAGCCTATAATGAGTGCTGCTGGCATAAGATCAAACCCTATACCAACACCCAAGCCAATAATAAGACACCCAACAAATACATAACTACTTAAGCCCGATTTCTTAGCTCCCTTTTCATCTCTTTCCATTTTTTCTCCTATAGTATAGCTATCGTATGCCCAATTATAGCATGCCAAATCAATTGCCTAATTTGCTCTTTCCCCTCCAAGAGGGAGAGGTACGTTGGTAGGATTAAAGATTACCTGACGTAACTCACTCTTTTGTACTATTTATAGCAAATCCAGTGGGTTACAATTAGCTGACCAACAGTAAAATAGGGGCTACGTATGAGAGTAGTTTGTCGCATCAAGAAGATTCTGCTTCGACTAAGATAGATGACTGTGTCTCCTTGTGAGAGGTATGCCTACCTGGGGGTAAGGGGAGGCTCACTTCGAGAATGGTGTAGACAATAACGGGATATCTGAGCAGCTACATAAAAGTTACCATTCGCCTAACTGCTAAGACGCGTAAGCCGGGAGCGGTCAGCCACTCCCGACTTCTTGTTCTGTGTAATAATGAAGCCCAAATGTATTCACCCCATGCTAGGCGTTGACTCTAAGCATAACTGCTAGACGTAGCTTCAAGAAACATACGCTTCAGATTCATGTAACTACTAGTCCAGCAAATACTAGTTCAAAAATAGGTGAATGAAACACCTTGCCCCAGGAAGTAACAACCATTCTAGATTGTCTCATTACAATAGCGAGGGGACCGCTGTTGAGGCATCCGCCAACTCTTTAAGTTTGGCCTTGATATCCTCTTGTCTCCTCTCCTTTTCCTGGATTAAGTCAGGTGTTTTATCATAATATTCCCAAACTTTCTCCGCAGCCTTAAGCTGGGATAGAATAACCGTAATTGTCAGCGTGCTTCCTCCCCGAGGATAATCACCATACCTGATTGTAGCCTCGGGAGCTACCTCACTTAGGTAGTCTCCAAGCTCCTTGACCAGGTCCATATTCATCTCTTTGGTTGGTGCTGCCAGCAGATAAAGTGCGCTACCCGAATCCTTAGGATTACATGCGAGCGATAAGTTACTTATAGCCTGGTTCATAGCTTGTATTCCTTTGTGGGTTTCAGTACTTTTCTTCCTGAAGTTGCGTCCCCGTTCGAAGGGGAGTCTAATTGCTGGCAGTTGTGATATACCAGAGCCCAGCACTGTCCATCCTGCTACAGTCTGCATTATGTCTCCGGCGTCAAGCAATCTGACGCCGATATGTTTAGCCTTTTTCTCCTCACCGGTGCAAAGTAAATCGTAAAATGGTTCGACTATTAGCCGGTTGATTGCAGTCATGTTATTTATAAGTGAAGAGTCCTTTTCTATATACCTTTGGTTATCGACCACGCACACTGCGTCCGCTGCCGAGTAGACTGCCTTGAGGCATGTAGCTGAGTTATAAAACGTCCTGGCATCTATTTTCTCTTCATGCTCAAATGGCAGGATGACAAGGGTATAGACCGGCTTGTCCTTGAAGCGCTCTTTTATTGTTTGCGCCATTATTGGCATTGAACCCGAACCTGTGCCTCCAGCGGCACCGGCGATAAGTAAGAAGGCATCTGCCTCATAAAGTCGCTCAGCTGACCTTATAGCATCTATGACCTTGTCACCATCTTGCCTAGCTATTTCAGCACCTACTTCGTTTATTTTTCCTACGCCATGACCACCAGTCTTGCGATTTCCAATAAGGATTCTATGCCGGTAATCTGATTTTATGTTAGATAGGCTACTCAAATCTCCTGTATCGGTGTTTACGGCAAAAGTGCCAGGAGTTATCTCAATCCCGCGACGAAAACGTGCCCTACCATTCAGTCGATTAAACTCGTCAGCAATCCTGCCACCACATTGTCCAAAACCTACGACTACCAGTTTCATTTCTCACCTCTATGTTTAAAGTTTTAGTTGTTTAGCTTTGCCTCAAATTTGGCTCAAGATTTAATCTTTATGGTATAGAAGACCATTCACCTCCATCCGTTTTGGGCTCTCCATCTTTAATCCTCAGCAGAAGCATCCCTTTTTGCTTTTTGTACGGCCTCTTCATTATTTGGTTCATGACATTGTGACACTTAGTTTAGGCCATCTCCACTAGTGCCCTGAACAATAATCCTTCATTACGGTACTCAGGATTAATAGTATAAATTCCAACTTCTATTTAGGTAGTACATGAATATTCAGTACAATTCTAAAATCATATGAATTGATTGTAAATAGCGGGATAGTAACATACACACCAATACTCCAGTACTATAGAGGGCAGGACTGGATGGAATTCAACAGAAGGGTAGCTCCCCACTACACATTTGTCCAAATTGTTCAACATACAACATTTGCTTGAAATCTTACCTCGTTGCACTTTTTGACGTTTTGTTACCTTACTGCACTTCGTAGTGGAACGCTCAATCTGAACTGCGGGAGTTTATTTCTTCCTTGCTTAGTTATTTACCAGACCCGGTTCGTGTTTTCAGCTTGATAGTCATGATTGAAGATGTTAAGGTTTAGCAAATGGTAGTTGTTAAAAGCAAGACCTCAATTTGGGGTGGAGTTCATTAGACTCTATTGTCAGGGATAGTAGCCACAAGTATGGAACATAGAGAGGGTAAATTTAGAGGCAACAACAGCCTTAATCTCTATTATCAGTGCTGGCTACCACTGGGTGAGCCGAGGGCTATATTGCTGGTTGTCAATGGCTTAGCTGAGCATAGCGGGTGCTATGCAAACTTAACTAGCTACTTTGTACCTAAAGGATACGCCGTCTATAGTTATGACCATCAAGGGCATGGCAAGTCAGAAGGCTTGCGATGCTATATCGAACGGTTCTCTGACTATCTTGATGACCTCAAGACCTTTGTCGATATGGTGTGTCACGAGCAAGGTCATGCCAAAATATTCGTTATCGGACATAGTATGGGAGGAACAATTACCATTGCCTATGCCATCAATCATCAACATGAACTGACTGGGCTTCTCCTATCTGGGGTAAGCCTCAAGATTGGCCCTACCGTATCGCCGGCACTCATAGCAATGGCTGGAACACTATCACTACTATTGCCGAAGACGGGCACCACTATTCTTGACGCATCTGCGATCAGCCAAGACAAGGCTGTCGTGGATGCCTACGTGAATGATCCACTTGTGTATCGAGGCAGGATTCGTGCCCGTTTGGGTGCCGAACTAATTAAGACAATGCATAAACTGCCGTCCAAAATGTCAGGGGTTAATCTACCAATCCTCATAATGCATGGAACCGCTGACCGATTGTCTAACCCGCGGGGTAGTCAGATGTTATTTGAACGAGTAGGCTCGAAGGATAAGATGCTGAAGCTCTATGGTGGTTTCTACCATGAGATTTTCAATGAACCAAAGCGAGAGTGGGTATTAAGGGATATGGAGACCTGGTTGACCGCCCATATCTAGTTAATCCACATCTTGATACCTATCTGGTAGCCGATAAGTGAGGGTAAAATGAGCAATAATACTAAG
>DUER01000079.1 GCA_011192075.1 Dehalococcoidia bacterium
ATAAATGGCCTCCAATAGCCTGTTCCCTCTTCATCTTCCCTACACCTAATCGCTTTTATTAGGTCAGTTCATATGTTGGGACTCTAATTTAGTCCTGTCTTGGGAGTTTGTCAATACCCTAGTATATTGGGTCCTGAAGTGGAGCGGTAATAATTAGCCATTTTATTGGGTTTTGAAAATAATGAATATAGTAATGTAACTCTAACTGAAGTGTGGTATTCTTTGTGGGGGTAGGTCAATTCAATGATACCTTTGGGGATAGTTGGAGCTAATGGTGCCATCGATAGTGGTCGGTAGGCAGTACAAGCAATAGAAAGAGGTATTAAGCTAGGAAACGTATAGACACTACTCAATATGATGGATAAGGAGGCAGTCAGTTTGCGCAGATACTAGGAGGTTACTATCTTTAACCTACCTCTGCAAGTTGCTACTTGTTCCCAGGGCACTCATTCTACCAAAGGGAGTCAAAATGTGGAACCAATTTATAGTTACGCGGGCAATATTCTCCGGGTTGATCTAAGTAAGGGTCAGCTTCGCACTGAGCGGGAAGACCCGGCTATGCTAAGGAAGTACATAGGTGGCTCATGCCTTGGCGCCAAGGTTATATATGAGGAAATCCCCTCTGGGGTGGAGTGGTCTGACCCTGAGAACCGAATTATTATTGCTGCCGGACCTTTGAGTGGTACTAGGGTTAAGGGGTCAGGTACTATCTCGGTTATTACCAAGGGTGCCTTGACCAATGGTGCTGCCTCAACGCAGGCTAACGGCTTCTTCGGTGCCTTCCTCAAGTTTACTGGCTTTGATGGCATCATTATCCAGGGTCGGGCGGAGCATCTATGTTACCTTTATATCCACGATGGCCAAGCTGAGCTAAGAGACGCTCAGCACTTGGCTGGTAAAGATAGCTGGGAAATCCAGGACCTGATTAAGGAGGAGTTGGGTTACAGTTCTCAGGCGATGAGCGTCTTTGGTATTGGCCCTGCTGGAGAGAACATGGTGCGGTTCGCTGGGGTATTTGGTGACTACGGACACTCGGCCTCCCATAATGGTCCTGGCGCCGTTATGGGGTCGAAAAAATTGAAGGCTATTGCCGTGGCTCGGGGCAATGGTAAAGTCAAGGTTCACGATGTTAAACAATTGTCCGCCTTGAGTAATGAGCTATTTGATATAACAAAGACGGACCACCAGTACTCTATGTTGTACAAATGGGGTACGTTGCATCTCTTCGAGTCTGCGGCTCACACTGGACGTATTCCTTACAAAAACTATACCACCAACGTGTGTCCCATGAGCGAAGAGCAGCTCAAAACCTTTTCCAAGGAATATCTTAGGCAGAATCTGAAGGTTATTCGGCCACACCCATGCTGGGCCTGTCAGATGCACCACTGTAACCTGATACAGATTCCGGAGGGACCCCTAGTAGGCGCTGAGGGTGAGGAACCGGAATATGAGGGCTATACTGGTCTGGGGAGTCAACTGGGTATCTGGGATGGAATGACAGCTACAGCGCTTAGTAATGAGGTTGACCGGCTGGGCATGGACTGTAATGAGACAGGCTGGGTTCTGGGTATGGCCATGGAGTGCTATGAGAAGGGGCTGCTCACCAAGCAGGATACTGACGGTATAGAGTTGACCTGGGGCAACGCGGCTGCGGTACGAGCCATGATGGATAAGATTGCTCACCGTGAAGGTGTGGGTAACGAGCTGGCTGAAGGGGTTATGAGAGCAGCCCGGGCTATAGGTGGTGAGGCACTCCAATTTGGCATTCATACCATAGCTGGTAACACCCCAATTGGTCACGACCACCGCGGCGTTTGGGCATATATGTTTGATATATGTGTGGCCACTACTGGCTGTTACGAATTACACATCGGCCCACGCGCCAAAAATATAGGGCTGAAGGAAGCCTATCCGAACTCACCTAATACTACGGCTACCTATGTTGCCCAGGCGAAATGGGTGACTCTTTTCTTTGACTCGCTGGGTATATGCCGTTTACCCAATCGGGAGTTCCCTAAGTTGCTGGTGGGTATGGTAAACGCCGCTACCGGATGGGATTTTAGCGTGGATGAGGCTATTCAAGTGGGTCTGAGGGCGATTAATTTGATGCGCTGTTTCAATCTGCGCCATGGCTTTACCACAGACAAGGACGCCCCGTCCCCGAGATACGGTTCAGTACCTGTTGATGGTCCGTTTAAGGGTTTAAATGTGGCTCCGGTGTGGAATGAGATGCTGGACACCTATTACGAGGAGATGGGTTGGGATAGTGCTACAGGTAAACCGCTGCCTGGGACCCTTAGTAAACTGGACCTAGCTTATATTATTCCTGAGCTGTGGCCCGGGCAAAGCTAGAGGCATGGCATTCTAGATATCCATCGCCAGGGCCAGCCATCTATTAAGGTCATCCAGCGATGCCACTTCCCTCTCCCATGCGGATAGCCCCAGCTGTAATTGGGCAAGTGGCATCCCGCCTTCCTCTTTTGCGATAGGTACAATGGATGTAGGTAATAAAAACTTGTTTTGTTAGCTCATTGCACGATTTAGCGAAATGTAATAGGTCGAGGTTACTTGATAAGGCTTACTCCGACCAGCTAAAATATCCATCATCAATAACTTTAAAAACGCCGATGACATACAGAAGGGAGGTATTATGATAAAACCATTACTGACCAAAAAGGGGCAGGAGGTACTAGATAAATTCCTTAATACGAGGGCGCCCATTACTATAGAAGAGCGCAAGGGTAAGATCTTTCGTATGCTATCCCTACTGATGAAAGAGCAAGGTTATAAGGAAGCTGGGAGGGAGATAGTCATCGAAGCCATGAGGATGTCTCTTATAAAAGGATACGACCTACTCTTCCATATGATTGAGGACCCAGCTAAGTTTAATAAGCTAAGTATTGACCCCTACCAAGATATGAAGGCCTATTATACCCAACCCATACAGGTGAGGCGTTGGGAACCTGTAATCATCAAACCGACCAAGCATTCAGATGAGATGAAGGTTCTTGCCATATGTGCCAGTCCCAGGAAGCGGGGCAACACCGATGTCTTAGTAGATGAAGCACTAAGTGGAGTTACGGATGCTGGAGCTAAGGTTGAGAAAATCATGCTGCAGAAGCTTGTAGTCAACACCTGCTTAGCCTGCCAGAAATGCCAGCAGCCAGGCTTTGTAGGCTTCTGCGCTCAGAAAGACGACGTGCCTGGTATCATCCAAAAGATAATGGACTCCGACACTATCATAATTGGTTTTCCCATCTATTCTGGAAGAGAGTGTGCTCAGTTAGCTACCTTCTTTGACCGATGGTACTGTCTAGGAGGGCGTAAACTAGAACAGATTAAGAGAGCACTGGTGATTGGTACCTGGGGTTACCCCTACGTTGATACTTATGACTTTGTCATTTCCAGCATAATAGATACATTAAACATCTTTCGCATTATAACCGTCGAAGCTATTTCTGCCTGCGGCTTCGATGGAATGCTCCATGGTTTGGATGAGAACCGAAAGGCAATCATCTTGAGATTTCCCAAGGAGCTTGAAAAGGCATATCAAGCAGGTAGATCACTAGTTACCGGACAAGGATAAAAGAGAACAAGAACAGAGTAGATAGCCTTGGCTGAGGTAAAAACTTACTATCTGCGTTCAGTCAATAGCGCCTGGCAATTTAATTCTTTGTAGGTTGGTTGCATCACAGCGAGTGGCCCCCAGTCCCATTATCGCTGACGGTCTACATTCATGGAAACGGAGGTAGGTAGTTTGGAAGGGTTGAAAAATAGTGAAACATTCATCTGCTTGCATGTGGCAAAACACCCCTAACTACTTGGTTGGGAATGGTATATTGCCAGCAAAAACATTTCTACCATAAACCAAAAAGGGCACTGGCCAACGCATTTAATTAGCGGTTCCAGTGCCCCTCTAATCCTACATATGACCTGCCCCCCAAAAACTGGTCCAATTATAATATTAGTTTGAGTACTAGAAAGAGGACAATTACAGGAATTAGGATAACCCCCTGCTTGGCTGTGTTTCGTATATAGGTAAGTATAGCTCTATGTGTCTGCCTAGAAACGGGATAAAAGTCACATACACTTAGCTTGCTACCAAGTAAAATAAAATTAGAAGATGGCAAAATTCACTCACAGCTCTAATTACCTAGACTTCTAACGAGGAATAAGAGTGTGGAGAATAGAGTAATGGTAATAGATAACATTGAGGAGATTGATCAGTTCTATTCTGATGAACAATATCTAGATGCTTGTGATATCGATGAGCAAGTTAATGACAACGAGCAGTTAACAGGATCGTTATCTTGTTCGCCTAATGATGCTGAGATAAGTATAGATAGCATGAAGTTGTACTTTGCGCAGGCGGCGCAAACCCCATTGCTCACAGCTGAACAGGAACGGGGACTCGGAAGTCAAATAGAGTTGGGGAAATACTTATCACGTCTTGAGGAACATTTGGAGAGCAAGAACGGGGCTCGATTAACGTCTGTAGATCTACTACTTGCCCTCAGTAATCGGCTAAGGGAACTAAATTCTATTTTTGAAGCTCTATGCCGACATCTTGGAATTATGGCCACAGAACCCATGAAGAATAAAATGTACCAACCAACTATGCGTGAAGCCATTAACGGCTATATTGATCCTCTGCTGACTAATGCTATTGCAAAAATAACTGGCTTAAGCCAAGCCAAAGCTCAGCGAGATTTAATTGAATTGTCAATTAGTAGTCAGCTCATGCCCCGGCGATTAATAGCTAAAGCTGGAATGAGGAGTACATTAATCGAGTTTGAGCAAATGCTCATCTCACTAGAGCTCCGCGACTGGTTGATTGAACAACGCCCACAGATTAATCGACACTTCGATGGGATAAGCGAGCAGGCAAGACGTGCTGGTGACAGTCTGACGCGAGCTAATCTGCGCCTAGTAATTTCTGTAGCTAAGAAATATTGTGGCAGAGGTATGGATCTAGCTGACCTTATTCAGGAAGGAAATATCGGCCTAATGCGTGCAGTGAAGAAGTATGATCACCACAAAGGCTACAAGTTCAGCACCTACGCTATTTGGTGGATCCGACAGACCATCAGCCGGGCTATTGCAAATCAGGCACGTACTATCAGAATTCCCGTTCATGTGCTCGAGACAATCCATAAAGTGTTTCAGGTAACCCAACATCTTGCTCAAGAGTATGGGCGAAAGCCCACCACTCAAGAAATCGGCGAAGAGATAGGATTAACTCCGCAAGAAGTTAGAGAGATATTAAAGATTTCAGAATTCCCTCTATCACTGGAGTCACCTATAGGTGAAGGGGAGGACATCGATTTAGGTGACTTAATTGAAGACAGTAATGCTATATCTCCCATCGATGTTGCATCTAGACAACTTGTGCTGGAACAAATCAATAATGTGTTATCTACTCTTACCCCTCGTGAAAAGCGAATACTCCAGCTAAGATTTGGTCTTAAGGATGGGCAAAGTCGAACTCTGAAAGAGGTAAGTCAGGAATTCAATCTGACCAAAGAACGAATTCGTCAGATTGAAGTCGAGGCTTTACGAAAGTTACGCCATCCGAGCCGCAGTCGTGAGTTTATAGACTACCTATGGTAGTCTGCGCAATCATAGTCGCGAAAACGAACAATATGAGTATCCAGGTATTCCAGACACCTATTTTAAAAGCTAGTATAGCCGACATGATTTTAATACTTTATTCGCTTAATTGCCTCTTTCTCCCATTCAACCGGTTCGCTTCTTGGTAGGAACGATTCGTATCTTTATGGTAGGATTTCTATGAATGGCAGGGGGGTGACTTACACTTTGGCGATGACAATGTCATCGATGTTATTGATGATGAACTAGTGAGGAATCCTTTTACCTTTAGCTATCAACCAGAAGCTGAGGGAGCTTGACAAGTCAAAGTCAGCTAGTTAAAGTGTTCATTGTTAGTTTGTGCCATAATTGCTGACGACACATATGAGGAGGTTACAGAATGCCTGGATTTTTTGTTTTGAGTATTGACTCTAAAAAGTATAAAGGTGATTTTTTAGACGACCTTTTTTGGCAGACATTCTACCAACAACACTTGGGTGAGGATTATGCAGGATTGGCAACCTATAATGGAGGGAAAATCAATATTCGCACTCATCGAGGACTTTTTAGACCAACCTTTAGTAAAGACATGGTGGGTCTCGAAGGAACCATGGGGATTGGTTATTGCGGTGATAATAGAGAGCCGATTTTAGTAGATTCAAAATCAGGTGAATTTGCCGCTTGTTTTTCCGGTAATATTATTAACCAAGATGAGTTATTAAAAAGATTTAAAACCTATGGTCATTCTTTTGCCTGGGGAGGAGCAGATATTGAAATCATTACTAAATTAATGGCTCAGGGAGAAGGATTTGTTGATGGCATCCAAAGAATGAACGACGAAATTAAAGGAGCTTATTCTCTGTCAATACTTACTCCTGAGGGAATCTATATCGTCTGTGATCCCAGTGGTCGCTGGCCTCTAGTTATTGGTGAAAAAACAGGGGCAGTAGCAGTTACTACTGATCCATGCGGTTTTGAAAATGGGGGGTTTAGCTACCAACGTGATGTGGAACCAGGTGAAATCGTTCTCCTTAAGAATGATTATGCAGAGACTAAAGGTAAAATACC
>DUER01000008.1 GCA_011192075.1 Dehalococcoidia bacterium
AACTTTATCCTGGCTATTTTTATACACCTCAACCAGCCTTACCCCTAAAGTATCACTTACATATTTTGTCATTATATTGGTGGAAAATGTGTCTTCATGCTCACACTGGACGATAAAATCTCCGCATTTTTTTAATCCCTCGATATTTGGTAACGGATGGGTAAAGGTTCTGTCAAGCCTGTTATCAGATGGCCATAAATAATTTTTTAGAAAATCTTTTTCATTCACGCAATAACCTCCTCAAAGTAAAGGGATAGTTATTTATATGCCGGAAACCAATACACTGAAAAATGCTGCCTGAGCCTCCACGGGAACGGATAATCCCATTCTCTTAAATGAAAGGTGTTCTCGGCTCGCGACATTGAATATCGTTTGTTCCTGCACTGACCTGTAGTCAAAGGGGGTCTTCTCCTCTGTCTGTTCCATAAGACCCTTATAGCAACTCCAGGCATGCTCCCTGAGCTTCCGGATAATATCAAGGTTAGCTCCTTTCGACTCAGCCATCCATCTCGTTCCCCAAAAATCAGGTATATCGCCCGCTTCCCTTTCCCGGCACGAGATACCAGCCTCTTTCGCTTGCTCACTAAAACTATTAAGAATATTCCTTCTTTTTTCAGGGTCTACCTGTGGCAGATGAAGAGCCACCGTTGTTTTTATATCTTCTCTTTCCCCGGTAAACAGGTTGACATTTGAAACCGCAGCATCCAATAGGAGAAAAGGATACCCAGGCTTCACCAGACTCATTGTTCCAACAAGCCGGACAAAAACCCCGGTAACTTTATCCTGGCTATTCTTATATACCTCCTTCAGGATTACCCCTAAAGTGTCACTTTCATACTTTGTCATTATGTTGGTGGAAAATGTGTCTTCATGCTCGCACTGAACGATATAATCTCCACATTTCTTTAGTCCCTCAATTTTGGGTAACGGATGGGTAAAGGTTCTGTCAAGCCTGTTATCAGATGGCCATAAATAATTCTCTAGAAAATCTTTTTCATCCATACAATAACCTCCCTTAAATTAGGATAAAATTTTCGCAGATACCTCATGTCATTAGTGAGAGGTGATAAGCAATAACCCATAGCCTAAAGAATCTTGATAATCCGTTCCCATCTGTGTCCGTAATGGAATTTCATACACTATAAAGTATGATTTTTGAATTGTCAAATATATAAAGCTAGGTCTTTAGGGAACATTATGAAAACACAACTTACATTCAAGAAAAATGAACAGAAATTATTGGGGGGGGGAGTGATAAGGCATTAAGCAAGCAAGAAATAACCAAATCGAGAGGAGAAGATTAAGACTTTGAAACGCCACCAATGGAGGAGCCAGATACTACAGTATGCTTTAGATGATACCTCTTTGCTTTAATTGAGAAAGCTTCTCTGAGCTGAAACCCAGCAGTTTACTGTAGATTTCCTCGTTGTGCTCTCCTAGCTTAGGGGCAGGGGCACCTATACGCCCTGAAGTCAGTGAAAGCTTAATGGGTGTTCCAGGCAGTGGAATTCTCCCCAAGTTAGGGTGGTCAGCATATACTATCATTTCACGGGCTTTTATTTGAGGGTCGTCTAGTAATTGATACATGGTATTCACTGGTTCACACGGTACTCCGGCTCCTTGTAATGTATTTACTACTTCGTCAACCGTTCTTTGAGCCACCCACTCCTTAACTATCTCATCAATAAGAGCCGCATTTTCACCCCTAGCCCGGTCAGTGCTAAACCGGGGGTCATTGGTTAGCTCATCCCTACCAATTACTTTTACAAATCTCTGCCAAAGACCATCACTGGTCGGCGTAATCATAACCCAGCCATCTTCTGCTTCGAGACAATTCATATAACTAGACCACCCGAAATTACCTCCCCTCTTATATATCCTTTCAGACACCTCCCTGCCATATACCTCGGCGGCCAGAAGCGCTCCTACAGATTGACTAAGAAAAGATGCTATATCAAATAGAGCGACATCTATAGCCTGGCCTATGCCTGTCTTCTCCCTATGGTAGAGAGCAAGTAGAATTCCCAGTGCAGCACATACTCCTGAACCAAAATCTACAAAGGCAACACTAGTCCTGGTAGGAGGGTTACCCGGAAAACCAGTAAATGCCATAATTCCCGATTTTGCTTGAGTGACATAGTCCAGACAAACCCGCTCAGCATATGGTCCGTATTGACCGTAGCCGGTAATTGACGCCATAACAATCCTTGGGTTGATCTTCTTCAGGTTGTCGTAGTTAAGCTTTCTGGCCAATGCAGTACCGGAGACAAAGTTGTGAATAACAACATCCGAATGTCGCACCAACTCCTCCAAAATCGCTGCTCCCTCTTTAGTATTCAGACGTAAAGTAATGCCCTTTTTGCCTCGGTTGATAGCTTTAAATGTAAGAGTCTCTCCATCAGGCCCACACAAAGCGTACGTTCTATCTATCTCACCTCTTGGAGAGTCTACCCTGATAACCTCTGCTCCCATATCCGTTAACAACATCCCACATAGAGGGCCAGCGAATACGCGTGAGAAATCGAGAACCCTTATACCTTCTAACGACAAAGCCATTTCTTACCACCTTTCTGAGCATTAGGTTACGGTGAACAGCACATAGTAGTATACCACTACGCCAGCAAAGACAACGCTATCCATTCGGTCAAGGAGACCCCCGTGTCCTGGTATTAACTTGCCCGATTCTTTTACTCCCATATTACGTTTGAACAGGGACTCCACCAGGTCGCCAAGTTGACCAAAAATACTTACTAGGAAGCCCAGAAATATTGCCTGCCCCCAGTTAAGGTGGAGACTCAGAGGCGTGGGGAGAATAAAGAACAGACTGACTATGATGGCACCAAAGATACCGGCTATAGCTCCTTCCCAGGTTTTACCCGAGCTAATAGACGGGGCAAGGTGGTGCTTACCCCAGGTTCTACCGACGAAGAAAGCAGCAGTGTCAGAGCCAAAGTTGGTAAACAGAGCGAAAAAGACCCAATTTCTACCGACCTCTAAATTAGCTGGATCTATATTTCTTAGTGCTACCAAATAGCTTAGCAGCCAGCCCACATAGAGAATTCCAACTATTGTCCACGCCCAGCTAGTGAAAGCTGCCTCCTTCTGCGGGCGCAGTAGAAGCCAGATTAGAGGTAGTACTACGGCTGAGGTTAGTAATGGGGGCGTAATAATCTCATAATCAAAATGAGGGCTTAGGATAAATAGTAATGTCCAGATTAGTCCGAAGTAGGTAAGTGGTGGTACCTTGGATGCCGCTACCAGCCTATAGAACTCAAAGACAGCTAGCACTCCCCAGATAGCCACTAATATGGTAAACCATGGCTCACTGAACCAGATGACAGCAATAAGGAGGGGAATACCACAAAGTGCGGTTATGACCCTTTTCTTGAGCATACAGTTGTCTATAATCCGCCGAAGCGCCTTTGCCTCTGGCTATAGGATAGTAGTGCCTCTTCAACCTCTTTTCTATCAAAGTCAGGCCATAGAACCTCGGTGAAGTAGTATTCGCTATAAGCAGTCTGCCACACTAGGAAGTTGCTGATGCGGAGTTCACCGCCAGAGCGAATAACCAAGTCAACATCAGGTAAAGCAGCGGTGTAAAGGTAACTATTAAATAACTTCTCGTCTATCTTTTGGGGCGGAATACCTTCGGCTATAAGGCGGCGCACTGCATCCAGAATCTCAGTGCGCCCCCCGTAATTAAAAGCGAAGCTAAGAGTCATTCCAGTATTATTTTTGGTTAGTTCTACGGCTCTGGTTACTGCTTGCTCCAGAGGGGGTGAAAGCCCATCAAGTCGCCCTAGATGGCGAAGTCTAACGCCCCTTTTATGAAGTTCAACGGTCTCTTCATCTATTACCTCTTCAAGGAGCTGAAGCAGACCAATAATCTCATCTTCAGGTCTCTTCCAGTTTTCTGTAGAAAGGCCATAAAGAGTTACATATTTTATCTGGTATTCACTGAGGCACTCAATTACGGAGTGCAAGCATTCTACTCCTGCCTTGTGCCCCTCAAGCCTGGGTAACCCTCGCTGTTGTGCCCATCTACCATTACCATCCATAATAATGGCTATATGGTTGGGTAAGCGAACAATTTTTTCGGCAGTTGATAAGGCAAGTTTCATTGTGCCCCTCGATGTCAGGTAACCAACTTATCTAACCGACTAGACCTCCGCGAGTTCTGTTTCTTTATCTCGTCCGATTTGGTCGATCTGAGCTATGAAGCTATCGGTAAGTTTTTGTAGCTGGTCAAGGGCACGTTTATCCTCATCCTGTGAGATATCCTTATTTTTCTCTAACCGCTTCAGTTCTTCCATAGCCTCACGCCTTAGGTTGCGTATGGCTATCCTTCTTTCCTCAACTCTCTTCCGTACTACCTTAACCAGTTCCTCTCGCCGCTCTTCAGTGAGTGGCGGAATATTTATCCGAATTAGGTTCCCATCACTAGTTGGATTTAGTCCCAGGTCTGATTTGAGAATAGCCTTCTCTATATCATGTATGCAACCCCGGTCCCAGGGTTGGATAACAAGGAGTTTAACTTCAGGCGCAGAAATGCCAGCAATTTTATTCAAGGGGGTGGGAACGCCAGCATATTCCACCTTGATATGTTCTATTAAGGCAGGTGTAGCGTGCCCGGTGCGGATAGTGGCTAATTCCATCTTTAAGCCCTCAACCGACTTTTCCATCTTTTCTTCAATATTCCATAAAATGCGGCTAATCATGTTCCTTAATCACCGGATACCAGGGTACCCATAGGCTCACCGCGTATAACCCGTTCTATGTTCCTTGGAGCTTGAAGGTCAAAAACGATTATAGGTAGCTTGTTTTCTAGACATAGAGAAAGAGCGGTAGCGTCCATTACTTCCAGGCGCATATTTAATGCCTCAAGGTAAGTGAGCTTATCAAACTTCTCGGCACTGTGGTTTTTGAGAGGGTCAGCACTATAGACACCGTCAACATTATTCTTGGTCATAAGCAAGACCTCAGCCTCAATCTCTATAGCTCGTAAAGCGGCTGCAGTATCAGTGGTCATATACGGGTTGCCGGTGCCACCAGCGAAGATAACAGCCCTGCCTTTCTCTAGGTGACGAATGGCACGGCGCCTAATGTAGGGTTCAGCTATCTGTTGTATAGCTATAGCTGACTGGGTTCTAGTAATTATGCCTTCTCTTTCTAATGCATCTTGCAGAGCCAGGGCGTTTATTACCGTAGCTAGCATCCCGGCATAGTCAGCGGTAACCCTATCCATTCCAGCTTCTTCAGCCTTACTTCCGCGCCAGATGTTGCCACCACCGACAACTATACCTACGCCTACCCCCATTTCTACCACCCGCCTAATCTGCTGTGCTACCTTGGTTACGATAAGCGTATCAATGCCATACTCGTCTTGCCCACTGAAAGACTCGCCACTAAGTTTGAGTAGAACACGCTTATATTTAATAGTGGTGTCCTCCATCTACCCTCCCAGCTCGAACCTAGCAAATCTACTTACTTTAATATTCTCTCCTACCTTAGCAATAGTCTCAACAATAATATCCCGAACAGTCTTATCAGGGTTCTTTATGTAGGGCTGGAGAAGCAGGCAAGCTGCCTCAGGTTCTGTATCAGCTCCTTCAGGCACTTCTTCTCTCGAGACAAACTGAGGGTCTTGAGCGGCTATCTGCATTGCTAAGTTATGGGCCAGCTCCTTGAATTCATCAGTCCGGGCGACAAAGTCAGTTTCACAGTTCAATTCCACCATAGCTCCAATGCGGCCACCAGTATGGATGTAGGCTTCAATTATTCCTTGGTTAGCAGACCGCCCTGCTTTTTTCTGCACCTGCGCAAGGTTTCTCTGTTCCAGAATCTGGAGTGCCTTCCCTGTATCCCCCTCCGCTTCAAGAAGGGCATTCCTGCAATCCATAATGCCAGCTCCAGTCTGGTTTCTAAGTTCCTTTATCCTATATGTTGGAATTTTCAAACTTGCTCCTTTTATTCGTCATCAGGAGTGAAAATAAGAGGTTCAATACCTTCTGCTAGCTCAGCTCCCTCCAGGCCTTCCTCTACCGTAGCCACCGTGAGACCAGTTTTGCCTTCAATAACTACGTCAGCGATTTTACTACATACCAGTCTGATGGCTCTGATAGCATCATCATTGGCTGGAATAGGGTAGTCTATGTCATCAGGGTTACAATTGGTATCCACTATAGCTACTACCGGTGTTCCTACGCGCTTAGCTTCGGCTAGAGCAATCCTTTCCTTTGTTGGGTCAACAATGAACAGGGCTCCCGGTAGGCTGGTCATCTCTTTGAAACCACCTACCTGTCTATTGAGGCGAGAAATTTCCTCCTCAAGCTTGAAGGCCTCCTTTTTAGGTAGACGCTTAAATTCACCCCTGGTTCGCTGGTCCTCCAAGCGGACAAGATAGTCTATACGAGATTGGATAGTAGCGAAATTAGTTAGCACTCCGCCTAACCAGCGCTGGTTGACATAGAACATACCGCAGCGTTGCGCTTCTTCTTCTATAGCCTGCTGAGCCTGCTTTTTGGTGCCAACAAAAAGGATACTGCCACCATCGGCTACTACCTGCCGAATAAAGTCGCACGCCTTATCTAACATGCTGGCGGTTTGTTCCAGGTCAATGATATGAATGCCGTTGCGCTTGGTGAAGATGTAGCTCTTCATACGGGGATGCCAGCGACTGGTCTGATGCCCAAAGTGAGCTCCAGCTTCTAAAAGTTGTTTAATAGTGATGTTATCTGACAAGTAAACCCTCCATCTCCCAAAAAGTATACCACACCCTTAACTACACAGCAATAGCCAGATTAAGAGGTCATTTATTAAACAACCATAGGTTAATATAGGCAAGTCAAGCGCTTACCCCCTTTAGCGAAGGAGATGACAAAACATACCATTTGTATTATTATAGGTATAAGAGACATAAAATAAATAAACATGAAAGGATAAAGAGGATTGAAATGCAAATCAGGAAGACATACAAAGGGGTTAGCCCTGAGCTGCTATACGACGAGATAAGAGACTTCGTTCTAAAGCAAGAGGTGATTATAGGGGAGGCAAAGCTGGAAACATACTCCTCACCTAGTGACTCATCATCATTTATTTCTCGTGGCACCCTAACCTTCAAGACCCAGGATGAGTCAGACAAGGCTAAAAAAGAGTGCATTAGAGCCCATATTGTAGGCTCAGCTAAAGGGGAAACGAAAGTCATGTTTGATATAGATGAAAAGCTCTTTCCTCAGGAAAAGATTTCTGCTTTGCAGGATGACCTTGATTTTATCTTTGGCTCATACGAGGTAAAGTAGGCAACAAATCACAGAAGTAAAAGGAATCCCTTAACACTACTTCCCCTATTGTGTATGGTATCCTCTCTTTGAATATCGGCCCTTCAAATACAAAGGAATGAAATTCTCCATTCTCACCGCTTGGGTCCACATTAGCCGGGAGTTCAGCTAGAAAGCGTTCATCAATAAGCCTGCCAATAAATGTATTATCGATGACCTTTGAGTCAACACAGGTAACAACAGCCTTGAAGCCTAAGTCTATAAAGGCCTGAGCCAGGTAAGCAGACTCTCTTTTCCATAGCGGGAAGAGACCCGTCATCCCTATTTGGGACAACTTTTCCTCTCGGTAGTTCCTTATGCCTTCCAGGAAAATATCGCCGAAAACTACCGACGAGACGCCATCCTGTTGAAACTCGGTCAGGGTAATTTCCATTTTAGATTCGTATTCTTTAGTTGAGACATTCTTGGGAATAAGTATTTTCTCCAGGGGTAAACCTAGAGATTGTGCCTGTTGCTGAAGCAAAGTCGACCGGACACCGTGCATGCTGATTCTGTCATAGTCTTCGGTTACAGTTGTTAGCAGGCTTAATATTTCATATTTTGGGACTTTCTGAATTTCATAAAGTGCCATGGCACTATCCTTACCACCGCTCCATGACACGAGTACCTTTTCCACCACTATTAGCCCTCTTTACCTACCTTGATTTTGCCCTTAGCCTTCAGATATACTACTCCATGGTTCAGTAACTGTATTGTAGCTTAGGTTGCAATAAAAGGGTAGCCTCGAGAGTTGGAGAGTGACGCCACCGACTCAAAATTTACCAGTGGGGGAGATAAGGTAATAATGATTGAAGCTATCTGCTTTGATTTGTGAGATACGCTAATTGCTGAAGAGACCGTTATACATAATAGTGTAGGGCAAGCTCTCACCACTGATATTATAGAGAGTACTTTTAAGATTTTAGACAAGATTAGGAAAAGTGGCTGTAAACTTACCCTCATAGCTAATGATAATAGTGTTAGCGCTAGAAATATCGTAAAAACTACTAGCCTCGAAAACTATTTTAATGTGATAGTTATCTCTGAAGAACTGGGCGTAGAAAAACCTGACCAGCAAATCTTTGTGGCTGCATTAGCCAAGCTT
>DUER01000080.1 GCA_011192075.1 Dehalococcoidia bacterium
CATCTAGAGAGTCAGCGATTAAGTTAATTGCCGAATAGCCACCGCCAATTCGCATCATACGGCAGCCATTAGTATCCCTAATCCAGTTATTGGCGGTATAGGGCACCCACCGCTCGTATACCTCTTCCGGTATTAATCCCCCCTCGGTTTCCTCAATAATCTGTTTAAGCACCTTCTCCTCATACTCTACCTGTTTCTCTGAGGCAAATCCCCAGAGACAGACGGCAACACAGTTCTTAACATTCTTCTGCCAGTATTCCTTCACCCAGGTGCTCCAGTATTCCTCACGAGATTTTGCCCACCACCAATCATAGTAAGTTGGAGGCCAACTATGCAGCATCCCGCCAATCTCAGCTTTACCTATCTCATACATGGCTTCAATTGCCTCTTCGAGGCTGGGATAGGTAAAGAGATACCACCTGAACCTTCCTCCAGGCAGCTCGCACTTCTTGTCAGGGGCTACCCCTTCAGTAGGCAAGACGGGAGGACCAGACCAGGGATAGAGTTTGATAGCCATCCTGGTTATGACGCCCAGAGTACCCATGTGCCCTAGCAAGCCTCTAAGTAAGCCCCTGGTATCTGGTCCCGGTCCCTCACCCCAATAATAACCTGCTCCAGGATTAGCCAGGGACCCAGTCCTTAAAATTTCTCCAGTGGGTAATACCCACTCCACACCCAGTATATTATGAGACGCAGACCCAGTTCTGTAGGCTGTGCCCTGAAGTCCAAAGGCAACATGATTAGCCAAGCTGGACGATTGGGAACCAGCCTCAGGGGTGCCCATATGCAGTCCCCTCTTCATCGCTTCAGCATGCAGTTGAGCATGGGTGACATAGGGTTCAACTATGGCGTACATGTTCCTCTCATCTATCTGTAACCTGTCCATACGCTTGGTGTCAATCATACACCAATATGGTTTAACCGCCGCCGTGGCACTCATGAACAGTCCCGAACCCAATACCGAGTAGGGGAACTTATAGCGAGTAGCCAGCCTTAATATTTCCTGTATGTCCTCGGTAGTCCCGGGCATAATGATGAACTCCGCCCTTCCTTGAGTCACCAAACTTGGTGCCTGTGACTCACGGCTATAGGCTTCCAGTACTGCCGGGTCGTCAGAAACATAATCAGGACCGATGATATTAACCATTCCGTTATATATTAGCTTATGTTTCTCATCCCCTAATGGCATCTTAAGAAGATACCTCCTCTGTTAAACTAATACAGCCGGCGGATAAAGATTTTCTTGTCGACTTCCTTAATTCACTCTGAGTGTTATCCCCTCCAGTGTCGGGTTCGTTCACATTGAGCTTTCCTTCGCCACTCAGGCCAATATTTGAACTTTTTCCCTTCTACCGCGCAAGCCTCAGAGCAATAAGTCCTACGATTTTTACCGACTTGCTGACCACATATCTTACACTTACGGAGCTCTAAGATTATATCTATTGTTTCAGGCTTCCACTTCCCCCATGATACCCAGGATATTACCTTCTCTTTGCGCAAATTATGGAGAGTTTCAGACGAGCAAGTTAGTTGCTTAAGAAGCTGCGATGTACTTAATGTCCCCTCACTATCGGCTGTGCCATAATGTTTAACCAATATTTTATGTATCCTTTGCTTGGTACACCCTACCTCATCACCTATTTTCTTTAGGCTTGCCCCAGCATCTCTACGTTGTTTGAGATAGCCGCCGTAGACTTCCCAGCAGGTATCGTCCATTCAACCTTCCTCAATCAACCCAAAAACTCTGTTCTTAAGACCGTTTCATATGTTGAGACTCTAATGTAGTCCTGTCTTGGGAGTTTGTCAATACCATATTGAACAGAACATCAGAATGTTCAATAAAGGAACCATTTTACACTGTGAATATTCGGCCATTTTAGTGTTATAGTAAGGTAGAGATGGAGACATAAAGAGAAGATGGGGTTGGGAATATAATGAAAGTAAGTAAATCCAAAGACACTTCAGAGAAAATATTGTCTTTAGCAGGGATAAAGATTAATGGAACTAATTCCTGGGATATAAGAGTCCATAATGAGGGGTTTTATCAAAGAGTCTTAGCTCAGGGTTCACTTGGCCTTGGGGAGTCTTATATAGATGGGTGGTGGGATTGTGATAAGCTTGACGAATTCTTCTACCGGGTCCTCCGTTCGCATTTAGAGAGCAAAGTTAAGCATAGCCGGGCGCTGCTTTTTGAAATATTACGAGCAAAGGTTTTCAATATGCAGTCAAAGAATCGGGCTTTTCAGATTGGAGAGAAGCATTATAACTTAGGCAACGAACTGTTCCAAAATATGCTTGACAAACGGATGGTTTATAGTTGTGCTTATTGGAAGGATTCTCATACGCTTGATGAAGCCCAGGAGAACAAATTAGACTTAATTTGCCAAAAATTGGGGTTACAACCCAGAATGAGGGTACTTGATATTGGTTGTGGTTGGGGCAGTTTTGCCATGTATGCTGCCGAGAAATATGGAGCTGAAGTAACTGGGATTACTGTGTCTGGAGAACAGGCGGAATTCGGGAGAACGTTATGCAGGGGGCTACCAGTTGAGATTAGATTACAAGATTACCGAGATGTCAACGATCGGTTTGACTATATAGTTTCTGTGGGCATGATTGAGCATGTTGGTTACAAAAATTACAGGACATATATGGAGGTGGCGCGCCGTTGCCTAAAGGATGATGGTTTATTTTTATTGCATACTATCGGCGGAAACAAATCGGTAAC
>DUER01000081.1 GCA_011192075.1 Dehalococcoidia bacterium
AAAAGTTTCTTCGTATTCATCATACAAGAGTTCTGCGGTAGAGCATACTAGCATATAGCTCTTGCCATTGGCGATAAATATAACCTGCCTCATTTTCACAGCGGCAATTGGTTTGTAAATCACCTCGTATCCCTCTCTGCCGTTTACTATGATTTCTCTCTCTTCTAAGATAGTCCTGCCAAGCTTGTTAAGTACTTCCTTAATTTCTTCTTTGACTTCCTCTAAGCTTGTCAAGTTGCTTTGTTTAACTGTAACGATAAGAGTTGTTGATGTTCCTGGCTTGGTAAACATCAAAACGCTTTCAATGTCTTCCCCATCTATAACTTCAGGGATCTCCATTTCCCAATTTTCGGGATACTCAAAGCCATAGCCGAGTTTATGGTCATAACTCTGAATATACCCCGGGGTTACCGGTTCTGTCGGTGGTGGCTCAAGTGGTGAAGGTTCCCCTGTGCCCGACTCTCTGGTGCAGCCACCCATAAAGGTAATAGACACCGCCAGAAGGGCAACCAGCACACTTATGACTCCCAAATTGAATCTTTTACCTCCGATTGTTTCCTCTTTCATTTCTTAATGGTTTTTACCAAAAATCAAGTTTTCGAGGAGCCTAATGTAATCCCTCCTCTTTAAACATTCCTCTATTTCTTTCTCTTTATCTCGGCAATATCTTTACGATAGTGACAACCCTCAAAGTGAATTCGGGGCAGATTAGAGTAAACCTTCTCTCTAGCTTCAGCAAGGGTGCTACCGGTGGCGACGATAGTAAGCACCCGTCCCCCATTAGTCAATACCTGACCCTCTGAGTCCAGTGTGGTTCCGGCGTGAAATACTAGAATGTCCTTATCTAATTTATCCAACCCACTGATGGGGAAGCCTGTCTTATAGCTACCGGGGTATCCGGCTGATGCCATTACTACTCCAACACAGGCGTCATGGCTCCATTCTACATCTATTTGGTTCAGGTTACCATTTATCACCGCCACTAGAATATCTATCAGGTCGGTTTTGAGCAAGGGCAGGGTAACCTGGGCTTCGGGGTCGCCAAACCGGGCGTTGAATTCCAGCACTTTTGGTCCGTTACCGGTAACCATTAAACCACTATAAAGTACACTCTTATACTGTCTTTTTTCTTGAGCCATGGCCTTTATCGTTGGCTCCATAATAGTTTCCTTCACTGTGCTGGCTAGGGTGGGATTAAAAAAGTGGGGTGGACTGTAGCTACCCATACCGCCGGTATTGGGTCCCTGGTCTCCATCATATACCCGTTTATAATCGCAGGCGGCTACCATAGGGATGACGGTGGTGCCATCGCTGAAGGCGAAGGCGCTCATTTCTTCGCCTGATAGGCACTCTTCAATAACTACCCTATCTCCAGCGGTACCAAAAGCTCTAGATTGCATAATTTCGTCCAGAGCATCTAAGGTTTGTGGGATGGAATCGGCTATGATTACCCCTTTACCGGCAGCCAAGCCATCAGCCTTAACGACAATAGGAGGTGTTTGTCGCTGGACATATTCTTTGGCTTGGTTGTAATCAGAAAAGCTGGTGCTTCGGGCGCTGGGGATATTATACTTTTGCATCAGCTCTTTGGTGAATACCTTGCTTGATTCTATCTCGGTCGCTGCCTTGGTGGAGCCAAAGATGGGGATGCCTATCCCTTGAAAGTAGTCAACAATGCCATCAGCTAGCGGTGCCTCCGGTCCCACAACGACAAGCTCAATCCCCTTTTCTTGGGCTACTTTAGCCAGCGACTCTATATCGGTAGGACTTAGAGACAGATTTTGGGCTATTTGAGCGGTGCCGGCATTACCCGGAGCGGCATAAATCTCTTTAACTTTGGGGCTCTGGGCTAGCTTCCAGACCAGAGTATGCTCCCGGGCCCCACCCCCAACAACTAATACTTTCAGAGTTCACTCCCTAATATTATGGTTTTTATCTACCTCACCCCTCTTTCGTTAAATCCTAAGCAAATTCAAATCCCTAAAGTTTAGGGTTTAGCGCTAAGGGCTTAGTATTTTATTAAAACGGGGCTTCGCCCCTTCAAACTACCCTTGATAAATAACCTATTATTTTCACTTAATCTTCAGGCGAGGTTTTACTAATTCAATAACTTTTTCGGGAGACCTCTTTATCCTGACTATTGTAGAGCACGGCTACGTCAGGTTCACTATTGTTCCAAATGGCTCGACCATATTCAAAACTAAACCCTCCCCAATCGGGATGATATTCATTGGCATAAACTCGGATGCTTTCGCCTGGAGCCAAAATGTAAGATGGAAAAACGAAACTTGGATATCCTTCTGATATATCTGTTAGCTCCCAGTGAGCCAAATCTTGAGCTTGGTCTCCGAGATTGGTTATTTCTACATATTCGTCAGACTCTGCTCTAGCAACCAAACCATCATAAAAAATGTAGCTAATTTGGATGCCTAGTGGGGCACATGCTCCGAGAACAAGCAGCACTGCTCCAAGTAAAATCCCTATAATAATCTGGGGTTTACGCATTCTGTGAGTCTCTTCCTACTCCCACTCTATAGTTGATGGGGGTTTCGAGGTGATATCGTAGACGACGCGGTTTACTCCGGGGACTTCGTTGACGATGCGGTTGGAAATCCGGGCTAGCAGGTCGTAGGGGAGGCGTGCCCAGTCAGCGGTCATGGCATCCTCACTGGTTACAGCACGGATGGCTACCAAATAGCCATAGGTTCGGAAGTCTCCCATTACCCCCACCGATTTAACATCGGTGAGTACGGCGAAACTCTGCCACAGTTGCCGGTATAGCTTTGCCTTCTTAATCTCATTCATTACAATCCAGTCAGCACCGCGCAGTATCTCAATCTTCTCCTGGGTTACCTCACCAATAATGCGAATCGCCAGCCCTGGTCCGGGAAAGGGTTGTCGCCATACCATCTCTTCGAGAAGACCCAGAGCTAGTCCTACCTGGCGTACCTCATCCTTGAACAGGTAGCGTAGTGGTTCCAGTAACTGGAGGGTCATCTTAGCCGGCAAACCGCCAACATTGTGATGGGTCTTTATCTTAACTGAGGCTTTGCTTCCTGAAGCCGCACTCTCAATAACGTCCGGGTAGAGGGTTCCTTGAGCCAGGAAGTCAATCTTACCTATCCTATTAGCTTCCTCCTCAAACACGGCGATAAACTCCCCCCCGATAATCTTGCGCTTCATCTCCGGGTCGGTTATTCCTTTTAAGCGGTTAAGGAACCTTTCACTGGCGTCAGCATAGATAATATTCATGCCCAGATTGAGTCGGAAGACATTAAGGGTTCTTTCCGCTTCTTCACGGCGTAGTAACCCGTGATTAACAAAGATGCAGGTAAGCTGGTCATCGATGGCTCGGTGGATGAGGGTAGACACTACTGACGAATCGACTCCACCTGAGAGAGCACTGATGACCTTGCCTTTGCCTACCTGTTCTCTAATTCTAGATATACTCTCATCTATAAAGTTACCTATCGTCCAGTTTCCCTGGCAGCCGCATATCCGGTAGACGAAATTTTTTAGGATAGTCTTTCCTTCAGGGGTATGGGCTACCTCAGGATGGAACTGAAGACCGAATATTCCCCTGTCATTACCCATAATAGCGGTAGGCGAATTCTCGGTATAGGCCAAGGTAGTGAAACCGGGTGGCATTTCTTCAATCTTATCACCATGGCTCATCCATACCGGGGTGGACGGGGGTAAATCGGCAAGCAAAGGCGAATCTGCTTCGCCCAGGTGAAGGATAGCGTGACCATACTCATGCTTGGCTCCCAGTGCCACCCGTCCGCCTAGCTGTTTGGTGAGGACTTGCATCCCGTAGCAGATGCCCAATATCGGTAAATGACTTTCATAAATATAAGCTGGAGCCAGCGGAGCATCGGGCTCGTAAACACTACCCGGACCTCCGGAGAGGATAAAACCCTTAGGATTCAGCGGAGCTATCTTTTCCCATGGAGTATCATGAGGTACTAGCTCACAATATACCTGGAACTCACGTACTCGCCGGGCAATTAGCATGCTATACTGTGAGCCAAAGTCAATTACAACGATGGACTCACGCTTGGCCTCGGGGATAGCTTCTTTTGACGGAGTGGGCTGCACACCGGCTATCTCCTTAGCAATCTCCAGATAGGTAGAGACCTCTATATCGCCACTGGTAGTTACTCGGTGGCTATTATTTATGCTTTGGTTTGACTTACCTTTAGCCATGTCTCTCCAAAACCATCTAGCTGGGCTATGACTGAGTCATTTTCTTTCCCAGTTGTTTATATTCTTCTAAAATCTCAAGCAAAGGCTTACCTCTTGTCTACTTTGCTCCATTATACATCTGTCAACTGAATAGCCGCAATATGATACTGGTTGCCTTTATAGTTTTTGGTTGTTACTATATACTGGGGGCAAGAGGAAAACCATTTTAACAGGTAGTAAGGCAGTATTGAGTAAACTTCCGTTATCTATCCAACAACAGGTTGAGGAGGGCATTTCCGTCCTTAAGCAAGGCGGATTGGTTGCCTTTCCTACTGATACCGTCTATGGACTGGGTGCTTGGAGTAACCTTCGAGAGGCTGTGGAACGGATTTATCAGGTGAAGGAACGACCACGAAATATGCCCCTTCCTTTGCTTCTGGCTGATACATCACAGATAAATGAGGTCGCTTACTCTGTGCCGCAGATTGCCTGGCTTCTAGCCCATAATTTTCTACCCGGTGCCCTGACTTTAGTTTTACATAAGTCTAAATCGGTCCCTGATATTATCACCCTTGGAGGCATAACAGTAGCCATTCGCGTTCCAGCTCATCCTATTCCTATAGCCCTGGCTCAAGGTCTAGGAGCTCCTATTGTGGGCACAAGTGCTAATCTGAGTGGTAAGCCGAGTTCACTAACTGCTGACGAGGTCTACTCACAGTTTGGTGATAAGGTAGATTTTGTTATTGATGGTGGTCGATGCTTAGGTGGTAAGGAATCTACCATAGTTGATGTAACTGGGGGAGAGCCTGTAGTTCTGAGGGCAGGTGCTATATCGGGGGCAGAGCTCAAGCGATTATGCCCCAGCATTGTATTTAAGGAAGGAGGCTAAACAGTGCGTATTGTTATTGGCTGTGACCATAGGGGGCTAAATCTCAAGCAATTTATTATCAAGTTAACTACTGAGGCGGGGCATACCTATGAGGATTTCGGCTGCTATACTGCTGACCCGGTAGATTACCCTGATATTGCCCAAATGGTAGCTGAAGCGGTAGCCAGGGGTAAGTTTGAACTTGGTATCTTGATATGTGACACTGGCATCGGTATGAGTATTGCCGCTAATAAGGTTAAAGGGATAAGAGCTGCCCTGTGTCATGATACCTTTAGTGCTCGCCGGGCTCGTCAGCACAATGATGCCAATATCCTCTGTTTGGCGGTAGGGAAGGAGACTAACGTAGTGCCTGAAATCATTGATGCTTTCCTTACTTCCCAATTTGAAGGCGGAAGACATTTTTTAAGGTTAAATAAGATAAAAGCTATGGAAAGCTCTTAAGCGCCTCTCAGGGCAATCCGTAGCGCCTCTTCTGACTCTGGAGAAGTAACAGCTATTATCTGGTCTTCAGCCTGTATGACAGTGAGGGCTGTAGGTACCCGGGGCTTGCGTTCCTCACTAATAATTAGAGACAGAATACTTTCCGATGGTAGAGAAAGCTCCTTCACCGTTTTGCCTACTGTAGCCGACTCAGGTGGGATTTTTATTTCTATAATCTCCAGCCCCTTATCTCTAATGGTTAGTAAATGGGTTAGGGGGTGTGTTGGCACCTCTTCCTCTATGTTTTCAAGGATAACATTAGTGCTACTTACCGTAACATCAATACCCAACTTCTTGAAGATGGCCTCATTCTTTGGGTTCTTGATGCGGGCTATGGTGCGGGGCACATTAAATTTATACTTGGCCACCTGGCAGGCGACTAGGTTATCTTCATCGTCACCGGTTACAGCGATGAGCATATCAGCTCGCCCTGTGCCTGCCGCCTCCAAGGTCGTTGCCTCACAGCCATCACCCTGGATACAAATACTGCCCAGTTCACTACAGATGAATTCATTTCTAGCTGAATTCTTTTCCAACACCAGTATCTCATGTCCTTCATCTAGTAGGGCTTTAGATAGGTAGTAGCCTATCTCGCCGCCACCGATAATGATGATATACATATTCTAACCTCAACTCTCTATCTTTTCCTTTAGTATTTGAGCAAATATTGTGGTTGGGCTAAAGGCTTCCAGTCCTAGGGTACTGTATAGCTCCCGACGTAACGGGTCATAGATACGACAGATTACCTTAGGGACATTGAACATATGCTTGGCAATTTGGGCGGCCATGACATTGCGGTTATCTCCCTGGGTTACAGCTACAAAGACATCGGCTTCTTCTATGCCTGCCCGTTTAAGTATATCTTCATCGGTGCCGTTGCCCAGTAGGGCTGTTCCGCTAAAGGCAGACGGTAGCCTTTGGAAACTATAATCATCGGTGTCCAAAATGGCAACCTTATGTCCCTCACTATCAAGCAGTGCTGCTAGCTGAGCCCCTACTCGTCCACAGCCCATAATAACTACTTTCATATAGCCAACTCAGTTATGTAATAGGTTGATGATATAGTATAACACGACAGGGCGCGTTTTTCAGAACATAAGGCACTACATTACCCAGGGTAAACTGCCCAAAACGTCTCTCATAAGTAACGCCCATTAGGATTAGGTCGACCTCTCGTTCGGCTGCCTCATCCACAATAGCTGGTCCCACCTCACGGGCTTGAAGCAGGTCAGTATCTATTTCATAGTCTTGTTCTTCGGCGATACCTTCTATGTGGTCTAGTGTCCCTTCAGCCTTTCTGATTTCAGATTCGATTTCGGCGTCTAAGGGAAGGGCACGTTTTACGGCAATAACATAAACCACCCAAATTTTACCCTTATTTTTCTTAGCTAGCCCGCAGGCAAGCCTAATTGCCTCCTCATCGGCTTCAGTGCCGATAACAGGGACTAGAATCTTATGAAACTCCATTATTTTCTATTTCCGTTTGCTATTGAACAAGGATATTATAATCTTCTTTTCACAACTCTACAATACCCTTTTTAGTATTTTGTCAGTGAATTTTAGAGCGGGCATAGGCCCCTTAGAATATTTTATCCTTCCTCCTATTTGGGACCTCTAATCAGTTGAGTTCTCCTGTTTCTTGACTATATGGGTTAGGGGCAAACGTTCCTTTCGCCGATAGATGAAATATATAATAAAGCCGACTACCATCCAGATTATACCTATCCAGCGACTATAGGGTTGGGTAATTAGGATGATAATCCATATTATCGCGGTCGCTACCAAACCTATAATAGCGCTTATCGGTAGTTCTCGTCCCTTAATCCTGAGGTTCCAACCAAGCTTAAAGGGTCGCGGCAGGTCTGGTCTCCTGGCTCTTAGACTAAGGATAGAGGCATGAGCAAACATAAAGGCTAGGAGAGAACCAAAGGCATATAGAGCACCTATGTTTTTGAAAATGTCGGTGGCGAAGAACCCTGGAACCAGGATAAGTATAGCCAGCAGGCTGAACAGGAGTATTGATATATAGGGAGTCTTGAATCGGGGGTGCACTCGGCTGAAGGCGGCTGGTACCAGCTTATGGCTACCCAGGGAGAAGGCAAGCCTTGAGATGCCCATAAGTCCGGCATTAGTAGCTATGAGCAAAATAGTGCCGGCTAATACCGCTATTAGAGGTTTAAGGACGTTACTTATTAAGGCTATAGGCAGCTTGGCGGCAATACCGGCCACGGGGTCTCTAGCCCATTCAGAGGCAAGCTCTTGGGGTGTCATGGCGGATAGCGATACCAGGGAAATGCCAGCGAATATAACCAGAACAGCAACAATCATCATAATCAGGGCTTGGGGTACTCTTTTCTCTGGCTGCCTTGTTTCCTCAGCCATCTGAGACATAGTTTCAATCCCGGTATAGGCAATGGAAGCTAGGGCAATACCAAGAATCAGGTTACTTGGAGTAGGCCAGTTACCCGGGGCAAACATATGCTTAACCAAATCTGCTGGGTTGGGTATGAGTATTAAGACGAGGCCAATAACTACCAGCGAAACCTGAGTGGCTATATCTATTATGGCGGCGCCTATGTTCAGGATAGAGGTCTGTTTCACGCCAATAATATTGATGCCCATCAGGAATAGGACTATTCCTATGGATGTTGCTGTGCCAGCGATAGGATCTATCTTCAATCCTTCCCAGAAGTAGCCCAAGTAAGGTGGGATAGTAAAGGCTGAGATAGAGATGGTAACAATGTAGCTTAGCATTAGTGCCCAGCCAGCGGTAAAGCCCACCAGGTCATTAAAGCCATGTCGAGCGAAACTAGCTGAGCCACCGGCTTCAGGCAACATAGCTGTACCCTCAGCATAGGTAAGGGCGGTGAATATGAAGAGGATGCCAGCAATACCAAGGGCTACAGGGGTAGCTCCCATAGCGACTAAGGCAACAATACCTAAGGCATAATAAATTGAGGAGCCGACATTCCCATAGCCGGCACTGAATAGGGCGGAGACACCCAATACTCGTCTTAAGCGGTAGCGCTTAATTCGTCGCGGGCGAAAAATCTTATCACCGGGTTTAAGGTGCCAACTATCGTGCATATCTTTGGAGGATTTTAATCGTCTATCTTATGGCTGTCAACTGCTAATTGGCTTGACAATTATATATCTCTCATCTAATAATAGAAGTAAGTTAAACTTGTGAAGCTAGCTAGGATAGGATTATTTTGCCTTATATCTATAGGCATTTGTGGAGAGTTTTTGGCCTCACCCTGATACTTTCTAATTATCATTTCAGCTTGCTTAGCCATCTTATATGGAAGCAGCGGCATACTCAACCCGCTTTTTCTTACCGCCTAATTTCTAATCCCTTATTCCACCCTTTGGGTATTAAGGAGGATTGGTAATGTTTAAGTTTCCCTTTCTGCCTAGGGAGCAGAAGTTTTTCGACTTTTTTGAGCAGAGCGCCCAGAATATGGTCAAAGCAGCTCAGAGTCTAAAGCAACTGGTTGATAACTGGCAAGATGTTGAGGAAAAGGTAGATGAAATAACTGAACTGGAGCACCAAGGGGATGTTATTACCCACCAGATTATGGCCCAGTTGCATCGCACCTTTGTTACCCCATTTGACAGGGAGGATATAGCTTTGCTGGCTCATGTCCTGGATGATGTGACTGACTTTATTCATGCTGCGGCTGATGCCATGCTTATCTATAAAGTAGATTATCCTAGCCAAAGAGCTAAAGAGCTGGCTGATATCATAGTGCAGGCGACAGCTGAAGTGGAGAGGGCGGTACCTCAGTTGCGGCATAAGGCTACGTTAAAGCAGATTCTGGAACGATGCGTGGAGCTTAATCGGTTGGAGAATATGGCTGACAGGGTATTCCGTTCGGCAATGGTTGAGCTGTTTGATGATTCCCCAGATATGGCTAGTGTTATCAAGTGGCGTGAGATTTATGAGCACATGGAGAGCGCCACTGATAGGTGTGAGGACGTGGCTAATGTCCTAGAAGGGGTAGCTCTCAAGCATGCCTGATTCCTCGCTTTACCTTCTTGTCATTGTCATAATTCTAGGTGTTGGTTTTGGTATAGTTAATGGTTTCAATGATGCCGCTAATGCTATTGCTCCGGCAATTGGTACCCGGGCTCTTTCGCCCCGAGCGGCTCTTATAGTAGCTGTCATAGCCAATATGGCAGGTGCTGCTACTGGTACTGCGGTTGCCCACACTATTGGCAAGGGGATTTTAGTTGAAGGGGCAATAACATATCCAGTGATAATTGCCGCCTTAGCCTCCATTATTATCTGGGGGACGGTGGCTACTCGCGCTGGTCTGCCGATAAGCTTGCATCACGGCTTTATTGCTGGCCTGGGTGCAGCCGGGATGGCAACAATGGCCGGTAATGAGGCTGTGGTATGGGATAAAATGTGGTGGATTCTATCGGCAGTAGGCATAGCCCCTTTGCTTGGCTTTGGTGGTGGTTTTGTGGCGATGGTCGGTCTGTATTGGGTGCTTCGGCGACACGCCCCAGACAAGATACGAAGAGTTTTCAGCAGATTGCAATTTTTAACTACTGCCTTTATGGCTTATAGCCATGGCAAGAATGATGGTCAGATGCCTATAGGCGTCATTACTATGGCGTGGGTGATTTTTAAAGGCGATGATAGTCTGTGGGATCGTCTCTCCTTGTTGGACGCTAATACGTGGTGGATAATACTCGTTTCAGCCTTAGCCATTAGCGTGGGGACGGCTATGGGAGGCTGGCGGGTCATTAGTACAATGGGAATGAGGGTTACTGCTCTTCGACCGGTTCAGGGTTTTACTGTTCAAGCCTCAGCAGCTACAGTTATCGAGGTAGCTTCACACTGGGGTATACCGGTAAGTACTACTCATTGTATAAGTGCGTCTGTTATGGGGGTAGGTTCCACCAGACGATTTTCGGCAGTGCGTTGGGGGTTGGCTGGTAATATTGTTACCGCCTGGATATTGACCTTCCCTATCTGCGGCGGGCTGGGTTATTTGTTTGCTTGGTTGCTGGGAATGATTCGTTAGCTTACAAAGTGATTTTCTTGCGATTTACCCGGCACTTTTCGGCGGTAATAATTGCCTTAATGTCTGATACCGACAGGTCAATCTCATCCCGATTGTTTATTATTACGTAGTCAAATAGTGGTAGCTGTTTTATTTCTTTCTCAGCAGTTTTTATGCGTAGGGCTAGATAGAAGGCTGACTCAGTGTGACGCTGTTTGAGCCTAATGATAATTTCTTCCATTGATGGAGGTGTCAGAAAGATAAATACTGCTTGAGGTATGATTTTCCTAATAGTAGCGGCTCCTTGAATGTCAACCTTTACTATTGTATCTTGTCCCTTGTCTAGTGCTTGTTTGACTGGTTGCTTGGGTACACCATACCAATTGCTGTAGACATTAGCCCACTCTAATAACTCGTTACCAGAAATCATCTCTTGGAACCTTTCCGTTGAGACAAAGTGGTAGTCTATATTATCTTTCTCATTGGCTCGCTGAGGTCGGGTAGTTACGGTGGTAATATATCTAAGCGGGTAGCCTAATTCCTTCAGTCTGCTTAAAACTACATCTTTGCCTGCTCCTGAGGAACCAGAGAGAACTATGAGTAATGGACTCCTTGGCAGGTTGAATAGGGCTTGATTTTCATAGCTCGTCTTTTTCATCGCTTAGCTCTAGTTTTAGTGCTGGCTCTCCTCGTCCTGCGTAGCTCTCGGTTCGACTTACTCGTAACCTGCCGGCGATAGTTTCTGGAGCCAGAGCAGATAGAATAATATGCCCGCTATCGGAGAAGATAACAGCCTTTGTTCTTCTACCATTGGTCATATCAATTAATAGTCCCTTGTTTCTCGCTTCTTGGATGACACGTTTAGTAGGTGCTGAATTGGGTAAGGCTATAGCAATGACTCTATTCATGGCTACTATATTACTAAATCCGATGTGAATTAGTTCCATGGTCATTATTATCCACCTCAGAAGAATTTACGTGGTTATTAACTTTGCAGTTTAACTTAGCGATACTAGACCCTCCTTTCTGTATTAATTCTTAATTTGAACTCCATATTCCGTCAAGGGATGTGTTCTTATTGTAGCACATCTCGGTGACAGTTTCCTTCTATGTTATACCCATGATGGCAATTACGCAATAGGTAAAGACTTGAGATACTTCCAATTTCGTGGTAAATTATTACTCTACGGTTTATGCCTAAAGCAAGCGGGATTGTTGCTGTTTAAGCACTGTGTAAACCTCGTCTACAATTATAGAAGCATTTCCTGTAGTTCTTGGGTGGCATGATTAACAACTGCCTATCTCAGGCCCTTTAATGTAGGGTATGTTTAGTAGGCTGGATGGTGGTAAGCAAATGTACAAGATACTCGTGAAAGAAGACCTGGTACCCAATATTCATTTGTTTAAGATTGAGGCACCCAATGTAGCTAAGAAGGCTCAGGCGGGGCAGTTCGTCGTCATCCGGATTGACGAAAGGGGCGAGCGTATCCCATTAACCGTTGCCGATTGGGATGAGAAAGAGGGTAGTGTTACTATCGTCGTTATGGAGGTAGGGACAACCACTTGTCGGTTAGCCTTACTACAGGCTGGGGATTATATTGCTGATTTTGTTGGACCACTGGGTTTACCGACCCACATTGATAATTTTGGCACTGTGGTCTGTGTTGCTGGCGGGGTTGGTGTTGCGCCTATAATGACTATTGCTCGGGCAGTAAGAAGGGAAGGAAACAGGGTCATTTCAATCCTGGGAGCACGGAATAAAGACCTAGTCTTTTGGGAAGATGAGCTGCGCAGTGTCAGTGACCAACTAATAGTTACTACTGATGATGGCTCTTATGGGCGGAAAGGAGTAGTGACCGAGCCATTAAAGGAGCTACTCGAAAGTGGCGGGAAGGTTGATCGAGTTATTGCCATTGGTCCGAGCATCATGATGAAATACTGTTCCCTAACTACACGGCCCTTTGGGGTTAAGACCATTGTTAGCCTGAATCCGATAATGGTTGATGGTACCGGTATGTGTGGTTGTTGTCGGGTATCTGTGAATGGAGTCACCAGGTTTGTTTGTGTAGATGGTCCTGATTTTGATGGGCATCAGGTGGATTGGGATTTACTTTTTGCCCGCCAGTGTATCTATCTTGATGAAGAAAAGAGTTCTCTTGAGCAGTGGTAATCTCAAGGTGCCCCTCGTTCTTGAATCGGAATCCGGAGGTAATAAGTAGATATGGCGAAAGTTAACTTGAACCGGGTATCCATGCCCAGGCAAGACCCTAAGACACGGGCCAGAAACTTTAATGAGGTTGCTTTGGGTTATAGCTTAGAGCAGGCTCAGGAAGAGGCAAGCCGTTGCATCCAGTGTCCCAAGCACGCCTGTGTTGAAGGCTGTCCGGTAGAGGTAGATATTAATGGTTTTATCAAGGCTATTGGTGATGGTGATATGCCAGAGGCAGTTAGGATACTCAAAAGTAAAAATAGCCTGCCTGGTATTTGCGGGCGGGTCTGTCCTCAAGAGACCCAGTGCGAATCTACCTGCTCATTGGTTAAAAAGGGAGCACCTATTGCTATTGGTCGTCTGGAGCGATTTGTAACTGACTGGGAACAGGCTAATAAGTCAACAGAGTTACCAACAGTACAAACTACACCAACCGGTAAGCGGGTGGCTGTGGTCGGCTCAGGACCAGCCGGTTTAACTGCGGCGGCTGATTTAGCTAAGTTCGGGCATAGTGTTACCCTCTTTGAAGCACTTCATGTGGCTGGCGGAGTACTAATGTATGGTATTCCTGAGTTTAGATTACCCAAGGAGATTGTCCAGGGTGAGGTTGAGTATGTTACCTCTCTGGGGGTAGACCTTCAATTGGATTCGGTGGTGGGTAAGATTACTACTGTAGATGAATTGCTGGAGAACGGTTATCAGGCTGTTTTCCTGGGCACTGGTGCCGGATTACCTATATTTTTGAATATCCCCGGTGAAAATCTTAATGGTATCTATTCGGCGAACGAGTTCTTGACCCGAGTCAATCTAATGAAGGCCTACCTATTTCCTGAGTATGATACCCCGGTGAAGGTAGGTAAAAGGGTAGCCGTGATTGGTGGTGGTAATGTGGCTATGGACTCAGCCCGCTGTACCCTGCGGCTTGGTGCTGAGGAAGTGTATATTGTCTACCGGCGCTCTGAGGCAGAAATGCCAGCTCGTCGTGAGGAAGTGGAGAATGCCAAAGAGGAGGGTATTGAGTTCAAGCTATTGACCAATCCCAAGCGATTTATCGGCAATGAGCAGAACTGGGTGGTTGGTATGGAGTGCTATGAGATGGAACTGGGTGAGCCTGATGATAGTGGTCGGCGTCGCCCGGTGGTTAAGGAGGGAAGTGCGTTTATCATTGATGTCGATGTGGTAATAGTAGCCTTGGGCACCACTCCCAATCCTCTCATTGCCTCTACCACTAAAGGTCTGGAGACCACCAGGCAGGGCACACTGGTGATGGGTGAGGAGGCTACTGGTAAGACGGTAAAGCCACAGGTCTGGGCCGGTGGTGATGTGATTACCGGTGCGGCTACGGTGATTAGCGCTATGGGCGCCGGTAAGCGCGCCGCCGCCGATATAGACGCGTATTTGAGGGGATAGGGTTTTTTCAGTAAATTTCTCTCTGCTCAATCCAGTCCATGCATTCGTCTGGCGTGCCAACTTGAAAGCCCTATTGTTTGATAAGCTTGCTACGCACTGATTTCTTCAAGTAACCGTTATCTTTAGTAGCGAAGAAAGTGAGGCTAAACGCGGCATAACTTAAGAATTGCTCTCCGTCCAGTCGACTCGCTTGTAAAAGGGTACGCTCTATGCCAGCAGAGTCATCGTGGCCTAACACATCTAACCCAATTCTCCATTCTCCTATACGCGCCACCTTTGGTAAGTGCTCTGTTACATACCTAAGGCGCTCCTTTCTACTAATGCCTAACTTATCTAGAGGTTTATATGTCTCCTTCCGTGCAAAGTCAGATACGAAGAGTTCTATATGACCAGTCTCGGCCAAAGTCAAAAGTCTTCCTACTGGTTCGCAGTCAGGCTCACCATTGAGAAATCCAATAATACAACTTGTTTCTAGACACATCTTCATGCGTTAAGCCACTGTAATTGATGATATCACCGTGATTAGGTATTGAAATAGTAGCTTATATATTGGGGGCATCTAAAAGTGGCCAAGCCCCTCTTTTTAATATATCCCCCCCTCTCCTTTGAAGGCTCTGGCCTAAAGAGCGAAAGCCCAGAGGGAAAGGGGGATTAAGGGGGTGAGGTTGACCCTAAACTTGACACTGGTATTGGTAATAGCTACAATATTCATTGCGCCGAGGTA
>DUER01000082.1 GCA_011192075.1 Dehalococcoidia bacterium
ACCAGCGAAGAGGAGAAACCTAAGTTCACAATAGGGAGTCTTACTGAATTACCTGGCCTATTGGGCCTGATGTAGCTGTTATATAATGTTATTACAGTGAGGCAAAGAAGTGGAGAAGCAAACTAAAGAAGTTATAATTAACCAGGCAAGGTTATCTATAATCGAGGGGGACATTACCAAGCAATCAACAGATGCCATAGTTAATGCTGCCAACCCAGGGCTGATGGGAGGAGGTGGTGTGGATGGTGCAATTCACCGGGCTGGAGGTCCGGCTATCTTAGAGGAGTGCCAGCATATTGTGGCTAAGCAGGGGCGTTTGCCCACAGGCAAGGCGGTCATCACCACCGGGGGAAAATTGAAAGCAAAGGATGTGATTCATACTGTTGGTCCTATCTGGTATGGTGGCACTAAGAATGAAGCCGATTTATTAACTAGTGCCTATAAGGAGAGTCTGAAACTGGCCGCTGAAAACAACTTAGTTAGTATTTCCTTTCCCTCAATAAGTACCGGAGCTTATGGCTACCCTCAGGCTGAAGCATCAAAGATGGCGGTAAAGGCTGTGGCTTCATTCCTTAGAGAACAGGTTACCTCCATTAAGGAAGTAGTATTTGTACTCTTTGACTCCAGAACCTATGACGTCTACTGCTCTGCTCTGGAGAAGATGATGGCTCAGCAGTAGAGCTATATAGGTAAGAGTCAAGGCATAAGCATAAGCATGATCATTTATCAAGGTAAACCTGAAGGGAGTAAGGTTGATAAATAATCTAGCCTATAACAATTGACTTTCCTCTTCTGGTTTGATATGCTATGTATAATTGAATACGGATTGTGGGGTGCCTGAGCGCAAGCGAAGGCTTAAATGGAAGGCAAGCCCGGTGAAAGTCCGGCACAGTCCCGCCTACTGTAACTGAGGGTTATAGCCCATTCAGAAGTCAGAACGCCAGCCCCTATCTTGTATTACCTCCGCGGAGAAGGGGGAAAGGGTTAGATTACAGAAATCCCCTTGTTCTGCAGACGAGGGGATTTTTATATCATACTCAGTTTACTAACAAGCCATTGATCTGAAACAGATTTATCAAATATGTAATTCAACCGCTAAATAGGGTGAGAAAAGATGCTTGCTAAATGGAGAGACGGTAATCGCTTAATTTTGATTCTGCTCTTACTAGGTATTGGTTTAGTTCTTTTTTTGTTTCTGGCCAGTGCTTTTGGTGCGGTAACCATCTCTTTCCCCAACATATTGAAAATGACTCTTAATAAACTAGCTGTTTTTGATTTTCCAGCTACCTGGATGAGTGTGGATGAAACTATTATTTTCCAGATTAGGCTGCCTCGGGTAATAGGTGGTATTTTGGTTGGGGCGGCTCTAGCTACCGCTGGGGCCCTCTTTCAGGGTTTATTGCGTAATCCTATGGCTGACCCTTATATCATTGGTACCTCAGCCGGAGCCGCTTTAGGGGCTACTATAGCTATGATGCTGCCGGTAAATCTAGCTTTCCTCGGCTTCGGGCTGGTGCCAGTGGCTGCCTTCTGTGGTGCTTTAGCTACAGTAATTTTGGTGTATAATCTGGCCCGAGTGGGCAACAAGACGCCCATTGTAAGTATGCTCTTAGCTGGATTTGTGGTTAGCTCCCTACTAGCGGCTATTATGGCACTTCTGATATCAATGAGTGACCGGCTTGGCCTAAACCTCCACTCAGTTTACTCATTTCTTATGGGTCATATCTCAGTAACTAGCTGGGGGCAAATAGCAGTTATTGCCCCCCTGGTCATTGGGGGTATCATCAGCGCCCGATTTTTTGCCTTCCATTTAAATGCCTTTTCTTTAGGAGAAGAGGGTGCTGCCTATTTAGGTATTGAGGTTGAGCGGGATAAGATACTTATCCTAGCCCTAGGCTCTATGCTCACCGCAGCCGCAGTCTCCATTAGCGGGCTGATTGGCTTTGTTGGGCTGGTGGTGCCCCATGCCGTGCGCCTGAGTCTGGGACCAGACCATCGCCTTCTTTTGCCGGCTTCAGCCTTAGCTGGTGGTATCTTTGTGGTTATGGCCGACCTTTTAGCCCGTACCTTGCTGGCTCCGGTAGAAATTCCGGTGGGGATTATCACTGCCATTATTGGGGCACCATTTTTTATCTACCTGCTAAGACGTACTAGGCAGGAGTATGCTTTCTAATGATTAGCTTACAAATTAGTCAGGTCTACTTTTCATATCTTGATGGGCTGGTTCTGCATGACATTAATCTTTCTATCAGGGCTGGCGAGATGGTAGGTTTACTAGGACCTAATGGCTCAGGCAAGACCACCCTGATTAAGCTAGTTAGCGGTATCTTGAAACCCGGTCAAGGGGAGATTAGGCTTGATGGCTCAAGCTTAAGCCGGTTGAGCCGAAAGTCTGTAGCTCGCAGTCTGGCTGTAGTACCCCAGCAATTTCACATCCCATTTGCTTTTACCATTGGTGAGGTGGTAATGCTGGGGCGAATCCCGTTCCTTAAAGCCTTTGCTGAGGAAAGTAAAGTTGATAGACAATTTGTCGCTAATACCATGGACTTAGTCGGTATCAGCGAACTGAAGGAGAGGCGTTTTGATGAGTTAAGCGGTGGCGAGCGACAGAAGGTTATCCTGGCTATGGCACTAGCTCAACAGCCCAGGCTGTTACTTCTTGATGAGCCAATAGTACACCTGGATATTGCACACCAAGTAGAAATTCTGGAGCTGGTGAAAAGGCTTAATATGGAGCAGGGGCTTACTGTTATTGGCGCTATGCATGACCTTAACCTGGCAGCGCTCTACTTTGACCGCTTAATCCTGCTTAAAGAGGGTAGGATTTGGGCTGACGGAGTTCCAGCTCAGGTGCTAACCGAGGATATAATAAGAAATGTCTTTTCGGCATCGGTTAGAGTGGAGCCACATCCAGTAACCGGTGTTCCTCACATAGTTGTCATGCCTAAATGTAGACAGGATTAGAAGTTCAGGCTATAATCTCAAGTAGCTATGGGTTCTCAACCTAAATTCCGTATTCTTTTAAGCAGTGAGGAGATAGAAGCCAAGGTCAAGGCACTGGCTGATGAAATCAGGCGAGATTATCAAGACAAGCATCCTCTCTTGATAGGTGTCCTTAAGGGCTCCTTTATGTTTATGGCTGACCTTATTCGGTTGCTTGATTTTCCCCTGGAAGTAGAGTTTATCAGATTATCCAGCTATGGGGGCAGTAGGGAGAGTTCGGGCAAGGTTAGGGTAGTGCAGGGTCTTCGGTCTCCAATTAAGGGCAGGGATGTTTTGGTAATTGAGGATATAGTGGATACTGGCCTCACCACTTCTTTTCTCCTGGATTATCTGCAAAAGAAAATACCCGCCTCGCTGAAGCTTTGTGCTTTGACTGATAAGCCCTCCCGGCGGCAAACCCCGGTTACTATTGACTATCTGGGTTTTACTGTTCCCAATAAGTTCATAGTGGGTTATGGCTTGGATTGGGATGAGAAATTTCGCTATCTTCCTGACATATGTTTTATACAGGAGAAAGGTTGAATGCCAACGAAGTTGGCTCACTTAATCTCAGTAGCTAAAGGGGAGCTTCCTGCCGACCTCATCCTGGCTAAGGCTAAGGTAGTGAATGTCTTCACTGGTGAGATTGAGCCGGGTAATGTGGCTATTTGTGGGGATAGGATTGCTGGGGTAGGGAATTATCACCAGGCCAAGCAGGTGCTGGATTTAGGCGACAGGTATCTGGCTCCCGGTCTTATCAACGGGCATACTCATCTGGAAAGCTCTATGCTTGATGTCGGCCAATACGCCCGGGCAGTGGTGCCGCGGGGCACTCTGGCTGTGGTTACTGACCTCCATGAGATAGCCAACGTTTGTGGGCTGGATGGTATAAGGTATGTGTTGAGCTATGCCCGCCGGTTGCCCCTGGAGCTTTTTCTAATGGCGCCTTCCTGTGTGCCGGCTACCCACCTTGAAACCTCAGGAGCCAGCCTTGAGCCTCAGGACATTCGCCAGGTTCTCAGGTGGCGGGGTTGCCTTGGGCTGGGGGAGGTAATGAATTTCCCTGGTGTACTTAGTGGTTACGCCAATGTTCTGAGCAAAATTAACCTTGCCCAAGGAAAGGTTGTTGATGGTCATGCCCCCGGTGTTACCGGGGAAAACCTCAGTGCCTATATTTCGACTGGTATTTATTCTGACCATGAATCGGTTACTCTGGATGAAGCCAGGGAGAAGCTGAAGCAGGGCATGCGGGTCATGATTAGAGAGGGTTCTTCCGAGAAAAACCTTGATGCCTTACTACCCTTAGTTACCGATAAGACGTACGGAAGGTGCTTGTTTGTGGTTGATGACCGTAGTTGTAGTGACCTGCTCCGGGATGGTGATATTGATGCCGTGGTGCGAAAGGCAATTCGCCGTGGGCTCGACCCGGTACGGGCTATTCAGATGGCTACTATCAATAATGCTGAGTATTTCAGGCTAGATAGGCTTGGAGCAGTAGCGCCCGGCTATCTGGCTAATTTAATTGTCATTAGTGATTTGTCTAGTTTAGAGATAGACATGGTCTTTTACCGAGGTCGTCTGGTAGCTAGAGATGGAAAGCCTTTGTTCCCCCCATATCAACCGGCTAACAAGGGATTGACTAATACCGTGAATATTAAGCCCTTCAATATAGAGGCATTGAAGCTTTTAGCTTCGGGAGAAACCGAGCCGGTTATTAAGATTGTCCCTGGTCAGATAATTACCCGGAAAAGGGTGGAGGTGGTTAAGATTATAAATGGGGTTATCATGCCTGATATTGGTCGGGATATTCTGAAACTGGTGGTAGTAGAGAGGCACAAGGCTACGGGTAATATCGGCTTGGGGCTGGTTACGGGGTTTAGTCTGAAGCGGGGGGCTCTTGCCTCCTCAATTGCCCACGATTCTCATAATATTGTGGCTGTGGGCACCAGCGATGAGGATATATTTACCGCAGTTAAGGAAATTGAGAAACTGCAGGGCGGTCTGGTAGTGCTTGCCGGGGGTAAGGTACTGGCCAGCCTGGCTTTGCCTATTGCTGGACTTCTATCAGACGAACCATTAGAGGTAGTAGTCAGTAAATTGGAGAAGCTGGAGCAACTCGCCCAGGATTTAGGCACAACACTACCTTCGCCCTTCTCCACCCTTTCCTTCCTGGCTCTGCCAGTAATTCCCGAACTCCGTCTCACCGACCTGGGTCTAGTGGATGTGAATGAGTTTAGGTTGATTAAACGCCCTTAGAACGACCTAGAATGAAAAAAACGGTTATGTATCTTAGTACGCCACGGGTTATCTTTGAGACCCGGCATGATGCCGGTAGACAGTTGGCTGCTGCGCTAAGCGAGTACAGTGACCAGTCGGTGGTGGTGCTGGCCATACCCAATGGAGCAGTGCCAGTAGCACTGGAAGTTGCCAGCACCCTTAAAGCTGACCTAGATGTGATTGTCTGCCGCAAGATTCCCATACCCCTTGCCCCTGAGGGGGGCTTTGGTGCCATTGCCGATGATGGCACCATGATTCTCAATGAGGCAGCAGTAAAAAGGACCGGCTTGAGCCGAGAGCAGATAAATTATGAGGCGGGAAAGGTAAGGGCCGAGATTAAACAACGCACCCTACGCTATAAAACAGACCGGCTACCAATCAGGTTGAGTAATAGGACGGTGATAATTATTGACGATGGAATGGCTTCAGGCATTACCATGGTAACAGCGGTGGAATCAGTGCGTCTTCGCCACCCCAAAGAGGTAGTGGTGGCAGTACCGGTGGCGCCGGCAATAGCAGTAGACCGAGTAGAAAAGCTCACTGACAAGGTAGTAACCTGCGCTACGGCAGACATACTGAAATTTCATATTGCTGACTTCTATCGATACTGGCACGACCTC
>DUER01000083.1 GCA_011192075.1 Dehalococcoidia bacterium
ACCCAGCGGTAATGCAAACTAACAGTAGGGATTATGATTCGGTAGGCGCTGCCTCCTTTATTTGCTCCCTCAGACTATCCAGCCAGACGGCTGACTTTACCTCTCGTTCCAAGAGGTATTTAAGGTAACGTCTCATTACCTCCTCTAGCTCGTGAGACAGTTCTGGATTCACTCTTAGCTTTCTGGCAGTATCGTAATCGCTACCCTGCCAAAATCGCAGCACTTTTAGGGCGTTTAGCGAGAGTGGGTAGGTTAAGGGCTGGTTCTGGCTACAATCAGGGCACAGCATACCACCAGCACTGGGACAGAACGAGTTGGTAACAGGTTCTAGGGGTAAGTGGCAAGAGACACACTGCTGAAGCTGGGGTCGGTAGCCAACCTCGTTTAAGAGACGCAGCTCAAAATAACGCAACGCTAGCTCATTATCGCTGACCTGACACAGGCGATGCATTGTCTCCAGCAGTAATTGGAACAGGGGGTAATTTTCAATTTGGTCAGCGGTAAACTGGTCAACCAGCTCGGTGGTATAAAGAGCGCAGGAGGTAAGCCATAAGTCGCTCTTCAGCGGGAGGAAGCTATTAATGGTTTGACTCCCGGTGATAGTATCTAGGTTCCGCCCCCGAGCCAGCGAAACCTGGCTATGGGTGAGCAACTCTAGGTGCCCCGCCATTTTACTCCTGGGGCGTCTCACCCCCTTAGCTACCGCCTGAATCTTACCCAGGTGGGGAGCATAGAGAGTGAGAATTCTATCCGCCTCGCCAAGCTTAATCTTTTTTATAATAATTGCTTCCGTCTGATAATTTCGTGGCTTAGACATTTTAATTACTTCCGTTTAATAAATCTTAATTCATCTGGTTTTCTAAATCCTCTTTTCAGCAAAATATCCTTTTCTTTCAAAAGGCAGGCTCTATTGTGTGCTATTGCTCTATCAAATTCCTCATCTTTCCAGGCTTGCATACACAAGAATCCGTTATCATAAAATGGGTCCTCATAATTGGGGATGCCCAAATTTCTAACAGCATCTAGTTTGGATTCGTATTTTTCTCTATTTAATTCTCCATCAAAATCAATCTCCTTGCCAAGCTCATAAAACAAAACGCTTCTCTCAAACTCAGTATTGAATGCGTAAAAGGGTCTGTCTAAGCTCTCTATAATCATCCCTGTTCTTTCTCTTAGCTCATTGATGGCCTCTATCCCCTTGGCACAGAATATCTGAAAAGCGTATCTATTGATAAATCCAAAAATAACTAGCTGGATATTCTTATATCGCCTTGAATCGGGGTATTGATTGAGAAATTGCCCAATAGTCTCGATATCAATAATTGTCCCTTCAATATTTGAGCTTATATCTTCTTTATAGTCTATTATCACTCCCATTTCCTTCTCTCATTTAAATTTAACCTCTCCCCCTTTATCCCCTCCTTCAAAGGAGAGGGGGGATATAGTTATTGAAGGGGTGCAGCCTCTTCAAACCACCCTTTGCTATGTGACTTTAGAACATTAAAACTCTTGTCTTCCCTCTATGGCTCGGGTGAGGGTAACATCATCGGCGTATTCCAGTTCAGTGCCGAAGGGCAGTCCCCGGGCGAGGCGGGTAACCTTGATGCTCAGGGGTGAAACGAGGCGATTCAAATACATAGCGGTGGCTTCCCCTTCAAGATTGGGGTTGGTAGCCAAGATGAGTTCGTTTACTAAGCCACCTTGTAGCCGATTCATAAGCTCTTTGATTCTCACATCGTCAGCCCCCACCCCTTCGATAGGTGAGATGGCGCCGTGGAGCACATGGTACAGCCCATCATAAATCCCGGTATGTTCCAGAGCCAGGATATCCTGTGGCTGTTCCACGATGCAAATCTTGCTCGGGTCGCGCTGGTCATTACGGCAGATGGGGCAGGGGTCGGAGTCGGCAACATTAAAACAAACCGAGCACAGCTTGGTCTTTTGCCTTGCCGATAGTATGGCTTCAGCTAACTCTTTGGCTTGCTCTTCAGAGGCACGCAAAAGGTAGTAGGCAAGTCGCTGGGCGCTCTTCGGTCCGATACCGGGTAATTTGTTAAGCTCCTGAATGAGCCTGGATACCGCTTCGGCGGTGGGTATAAGATTCTGGCCCAACCTAGCTCTCCTTTAAGCACCCGGAAAAATCTTCGATTTTTCCGGGAACCCGCTTTATTCCCCTCTCCATCCTTCAAAGAAGGAGGGAGATGTATTCTTAGCATGAGAGGGAACTATGATTTTGAAAGGGCTACGCCTCTTCAAACTTCTCCTGACAAACCACCTCTTTTTAAACGATTTCTAATCAGGTTAGCCCGGGGATCTTAAGACCCCCGGTTAGTCCCCCTAGATGCTCGGCAGCAATTTCCTGAGATTTGGCAATGGCTTCATTTACCGCAGTCAATACTAAATCCTCCAACATCTCTACATCATTGGGGTCCATCACCTCAGGTGATATTTTTACCGATTGTATTTTTTGCTGGCCGTTAATGGTAACCTTAATCGCACCCCCACCCGAACTGACTTCTAAAGTAGTGTTGCTTAACTCTTCTTGAGCCTTGGCTAGCTTTGACTGAAGCTCTCGAGCTTGACGTATAAACTTATTCATTTCTCCTCCACACTGGTAACTTGGGCACCCATTTTTAATGCTGCCCGCAATAGGTGATTATCTTCTGGCTTATGAATACAGCGCACCCGGCACGGGCGCCTCAAGAAGTCGCTTACAATTTTTTCAGCTACCATCAGATTTTCAGGCTTCTCTATCTGCTCCTTATGAACGTCATATTTGATAGACAGGATTACAGCATCGTCTTCAATGGCTACCGGTTTAACATTAGCACTCCTAAGAAAGGCGATGGCGCGGGTTTTTCTAATATCTGCCGGGGCTTCATCAATAATCCGTTTCCAATTTAGCCTTAATTGTTCAATTTCGTTACCCGGTTGTGGCGGAGTAGTAGCCGCCTCTGGCACAATGGTTGGCGGGGTAGTAGCCGCCTCTGGCACAGTGGTTAGCGGGGTAGCAACCGCCTCTGGCACAGTGGTTGGCTCAGACTTGGCTATCGACGGTTCAGGCTCAGTTGAGGTGACTGGTGGGGGAGCTGTCTTTACCGGCTGGCGGGATTCAGCTTCACTAATAGGGCTTCTCTTCTTCTCCTCTGCGGGTAGGACACAGTCAACCAGGGCTAGCTCAAGGGGTAAGGTTGAGTAGTTATCAAAGCCAAGCTCAAGCTGACCGAAGAGCTTGACTACTTTTAATATCTGAGGTAAGGAGGCTTTGACCGCTAAATCCTTCAGTTCGGCTATGTCCCCGTCAGTAAAGTCCACAGCCTCATCGGAGCCAGTCTTTATTAGCAGCAATCCTCTCAGGTATTCCACCAGTTCCCGATTAAACTGCTTTAAATCCAGACCATCACTATTGACACTGTTTATTGTTGTCATTCCGGCAGAAACATCGTTATTTATAATGTGCTTTACCAGCTCTTTCACTCGCCAGTCTCCAGTGACACCCAGGATAGCCTGAATTTGGTGGAGTTCAATCTCTGAACCGTAGTAGGTGGTTAATTGTTGCAACAGGTTTTCGGCATCTCTCAGGCTACCTGTAGCACTCCTTGCCATAAGCCGTAACCCATCTGGCTCTATATAAATACCTTCCTCATTACAAATATGAGTTAGCTTTGAAACCATATCCGACTGGGAGATACGCCGAAAGTCAAAGCGCTGGCACCGAGATAGTATTGTGGGTAGAACTTTATGGACTTCGGTGGTAGCCAAGATAAAAATGACATGGGACGGCGGTTCCTCGAGAGTCTTGAGCAGGGCGTTGGAGGCTTCCTTAGTCAGCATATGGACCTCATCTATAATATAGACCTTGTAACGAGCCTGGTTGGGAGCATAGTTGACTCGCTCACGAAGTTCCCGGATTTCATCAATGCCCCGATTGCTGGCAGCATCAATCTCAATCACATCCAGAGCCCGGCCTTCGGTTACTGCCTGGCACATGGGACAAGTATTACAGGGTTCACCCTTACCATTGGTAAGACAATTTACCGCCTTAGCCAAAATGCGTCCGGTACTGGTCTTACCTGTGCCTCGTGGACCGTAGAAAAGGTAGGCGTGAGACACACGACCACTATTGAGAGCATTACGCAATGTCTGCGTTACTGGTTCCTGCCCCACTACCTCAGCCAAGGTTTGGGGACGCCACTTACGATAAAAAACTTGACAAGCCATCTTCTTTTGGTTCTATTATACTCCATATTATCCAGTTTCCAAAAGGGATTTCCGGTAGATAAGTGTTGAATTTTTAGATGGCAAAAGACTATACAAAAGCAAAGCTCATGAAAAAAGGAGGTTGGCTTGATTTTTGACTCTGGTATCAGATACACTACCTTAAAGTCAGGTAGCTTAAGCCAGGAGGAGGTCGTCTCTTGTATGAGAATCAATCTCCCCACTTCATAGATTGGCCAATAACCGGCAAGTGCAATCTGAGCTGCAGGCACTGTCGGGGTATGCCTAAAGGGGAACTATCAACCGAGAGAGCCAAAACACTTATAGCCGAAATAGCCGAACTGAGACCTGGTTGGGTCCTTATTGAAGGAGGAGAACCACTCCTCCGTGATGACCTGTTCGAGTTGTTAGGCTTGATGCAGCAAAGACAGCTTGAGGTCCATCTGATTACCAATGGTATGCTGCTAAACCCAGAAATACTGGCACACCTTAAGCAGCTTAGTGTAAAGGTAATGATAAGCATTGATGGGGCCACTCCAGAAACCTTTGAGGCAATAAGGAATGGCGCCAGCTTTCGCAGAGTGGTTCAGTCAGCTCAGTATTGTGTCAAAGAAGGACTCCTAGAGGCGATAAACTTTACCATTATGAAAACCAACTATACTGAGATACCGGGGATTTTAGAGCTAGCGCGCTCAATCGGGGTATCCCAGGTAACATTTATCGGGCTTAAGCCATGTGAACAATATACCCAGCAGCTCCTCACCCCCCAGGAGTACGAGGAAGCTATCAAGCTTGTCTGCCAGGCAACACAAGAAACAGGCGTTGAGTTCTTCTTCGACGAGCCATTCTTCTGGGCTACAGTGAGGAAACAGGAGCTTTTAGCTCCAGTGCCAGCGGTAAGCACTGGTATTTTACTCCCATCTACTACGGCGTGTATTTTTGGTGAGTATCTTTTCATTGAACCTGATGGTCAGGTAAAGCCCTGTAGCTTTGCCCCTATGATACTGGGCAATGTCAATGAGAAACCCCTCACCCAAATATGGCATGAGGTTCTTAGCTCACCCTTTTTCCACCAGCTTAAAGGCCCAAAGACCAGAACTGGATACTGCCGAAGTTGCCAATATTTAGAAGACTGCAAGGGATGTCGCTCCAGAACCTTTGTGCTCACCGGGGACTGGTTTGCCTCCGACCCTTGCTGCCCTTTAAGCCTTAAACTAGTCACCAAAAAGGAGGGTTAGATGAGAGTTATAGGTATTGACCCTGGGACAGGGAGCTTTGATTTTTTTGGTATGGATGGAGAAAGGATTATAGTGGATACTACCATACCAGTGCCCGAGGTTGCCGAAAACCCCAATGTGCTTCTGGAGGCAGTTAGAAGTGTCTTCCCACTGGATATGATAGTCGGTCCCTCCGGTTATGGTCTGCCCTTGACCCAAATCAAAGATATAACCGAAAGGGACTTAACTATGATGGTACCTGATGACAAGAGTATTCCGTTATATGATGGCATCAGGATGTTTGTCAGACAGATGAAGGAGGATAACCTGCCGGTTTATTTCACCCCTGGGGTTATTCACCTCTCAACCGTGCCTACCCACAGGAAGGCCAACAAGATGGACATGGGTACCGCTGATAAGGTCTGCTGCATAGCCCTGGCCATCAGGGACCAGGCAGAACACTACGACATAGGCTATAATGAGACCTCTTTCATCCTGGCGGAGATAGGTTATGCCTTCAATGCTGTAATCGGTATTGAGGGCGGCAAGATAGTTGATGGTTTTGGGGGAACATCAGGGGGACCCGGTTTCATAACTCTAGGAAGTATGGACTCTGAGCTGGCGGTGCGTCTGGGGACTTTCCCTGGAATGGTGCTCTTCACTGGTGGAGCCAAGGATGCCAGTGGCAAGGATGACCTCACTCCTGATGAGCTGGTTAGAGAGCACCACAAATATCCAGAATCCTGGAATATGATGCTGGAGAGCATAGCCAAAGGAATAGCGGCCATTACGGTCTCTGTAGAGAAACCGCGTGAGATTCTGCTTTCGGGCAGGCTTTCCACAATTCCGGAGATGACAGAAGCCCTGGTGGCTAAGCTCTCCCGATACGGAACAATACGAAAGGTGAGGAGGCAAGCCAAGATAGCCAAGGAGGCTGCCGAAGGAGCATACATCATTGGCGAAGGGTTATCAGGGGGCAAATATAAAGGTATTATTGACTCCCTAGAACTCAGGGGAGCCAAGGGCACAATGTTTGACCATATTCTACTCAAGGGGATCGAGCTGGAGAGGCCAGTGTGATACTGTTGAAAAACCAAACCGCCTATCATAAAATAAAGGCATAAGGCCGGATGGTACTAAATCCCTCAATCCAGAGTAGTAGCTTAAACTCTCCCCGAAGTCAAAGAGGATATGAACAGCGAAATTGGCGTATTTGAGAAAGCGGTAGTCAGGGCTGAAGAACTGGGTTAATTCGTCCAAGAGGCGGCTGAGCAGCAGGCCAATAGTGCCTACGATGAGACGATACAACGAGCACTAAAAGCTCGCGAGACGGCTGAACAGCAAGCCGAGCAGTCTTATGAGAAGGGTGTAGCTCAGGCCTTAAAAGCCCATAGAGAGGCTATAGAGCGGGCTTGGGGACTTCCACTCAGACTTTGGAGCAAGCCTGGAAAATCTTCAGTAGAGAGTCAAAGTAATGGCGCCTACACTTAGAGCAACGACGGTATATCCTTAAAGGCATCTTCAAGGCCTCCGGGTTCGTACTCTAACCTTCTCCTCTTATAAGAAGATAGGCGCTGGATAGTTGTGGTGAAGTAATCCATGACCTTGCCCACACTGCTAAGCTCAGACAGGACCAGTGTGACATCCAGTGAGCGTTTCCCCCTGGGGTAATCGCCGCTTCTTATTATGGCCTCGGTGGCGATACGCTTTACAGAATTGCCAATTTCATTGACTAGGGTCATATTCATTTCCTCGGGTGGTGCTGAGAGTAGATACAAAGCTCTCTTGGCATCGGCAGGATTGCACTTAAGTGACAGGTCATCTATAGCAGCAATCATCGCCTGAACCCCTTTCTGGGTTTCAGTAGCCTTGTCCATGAAGTCCCGCTTTCGCTCGAAGATCAAGCTAAACCGTGGTCTTCGAACCTGACCATAACCGATTACCGTCCAGCCCACCAGAGTCTGTATTATATCTCCAGCATCAAGCACCTTTGAGCCAATAAACTTAGCTTTCTTCTCCTCACCAGCACAAAGCAAGTTATAAAACGGCTCCACAACCGAGGAGTTAATTTGAGCCATGTTGCGTTGAATCGATGAATTCTTCCCCACATACCTTTGATTATCAACAAGCAAAATGGCATCAGCCACTACGTAAGCAGATTTGAGGCAGGTGGCTGTGTTATAAATAGTTCTTTCCTCCACCTCCTCTTCATACCTGAAAGGAAGAACAATAAGGTTATAAAGTGGCTTTTCCGCGTAACGCTCTTTTAGGGACTGGGTTAGCACCGGTATGGCTCCTGAGCCAGTGCCACCGGCAGCACCAGCGATAAGCAAGAAGGCATCTACCTCATGGAAGTGCAGTGTCGTCCTTGCCGCCTCAATAATCTTGTCGCTTTCCTCTTTGGCTATCTCAGCACCTAGCTCATTTATCTTACCCACGCCGTGACCACTAGTCTTTTGCCCCCCGATCAGAATTCGGTGCTGATAATCATGCCTTATGAAGGACAGTCCAGTTAAATCAGTGACATCAGTATTAATCGCGAAGGTGTCAGCAATTATGTCGATGCCACGCTGAGCATGTGCCTTTCGGTTGAGCCGGGCAAACTCATCGGCAATCCTGCCACCGCATTGCCCACAACCTATAACTAGAAGGTTCACTTCTCACCTTCACCCCAGGTAAGAGTATCATAAGTAATAAATCCCACTATCTTGTGCTAAACTTTCCCCCGCCCCGATGTATCTCGCAAACCACGGGGCGAGGGCTATGAAATACTTAAAGTAAGCTCTTGGTAATCCGTTCCCCTCCTCTACAGCAACGACGGAATGTCTTTTCCCTCCTCATCCAAAGCCTGAAGTCTGCTTTCTGTCTCCTGCTGTCTCCTCTCGAACTCGGGAATAAGGGCAATCGTTCTACCATAGTATTCCCTGATCTTTTCCACATCACTAAGCCCCGACAGGACTATAGTAACCTCTAAGATGCTCCCTCCCCTGGGATAGTCGCCATTCCTTATGGTAGCCGCTGGAGCTATGCTTCTTAGATAATCCCCAATCTCCTTAATCAAATCCATACTCATTTCCTCAGCTGGTGCCTTGACAAGATACAATGCCCGGCTGGCATCTGCCGGGTTGCACTTAAGAGATATCTCAGTCATTGCTTCGTCCATCGCCTGAATCCCCTTGTGGGTTTCAGTACTCTTGCTTCTAAAGTCAGACTTCCGGGTAAAGGGTAGGCTTAACATTGGTACCTCTGATTTGCCATAGCCCATTACTGTCCAGCCGGTCAAGGTCTGGATTATATCCCCGGCATCAAGTATCTTCGCCCCGATATATTTAGCTTTCTTCTCCTCACCAGCACAGAGCAAGTCGTAAAATGGCTCCACTATCAATTGGTTAATCTTGGCCAAGTTGTCTCTCAGCGAGAAATCCTTTCTAACATACCTTTGGTTATCAATAAGGAATACGGCGTCGGCTACTGAACCCACCGCTTTAAGGCACAGGGCCGAGTTATAGAGGGTCCTTTCTTCCGTTGCCTCCTCATGCTCAAAAGGCAAGATAACGAGGTTATATACCGGTTTATCCCTATAGCGCTCTTTTATCATCTGCGTAATTATTGATATTGCCCCTGAGCCGGTACCACCGGCCGCACTGGACACCAACAAGAAGGCATCGGATTCAAAGAATCGCTTGGCTGACCTTATAGCATCAATAACCTTATCGCCATCCTCTTTGGCTATCTCGGCACCCAGTTCATTAATCTTACCTACCCCGTGACCACCAGTCTTCCCACCTCCTATCAGGATTCTATGACGGTAGTCAGACTTTATTGCGGATAGCCCGCTCAAATCGGCAGAATCGGTGTTCACGGCAAACACACCCGGAGTTATCTCGATGCCACGCTGTCTACGCGCTCTCTGATTCAACCGGGCAAACTGGTCAGCAATTCTGCAACCACATTGACCAAAGCCTATAACCAATAATTTCATCTCTCACCTCCATCACTAGTTTTCATTATTGTGCTGTATTTATTACGATTATGTCAAACTCTGGTCACAAATTATCCCCTGATTTTACTTATAGTCCCTTATCAGCAATATAAGCGGCAAGGTCAGCCAAGCGACAGCTATAGCCCCACTCGTTATCATACCACGAAAGCACCTTGACCATATTGCCAGCAATGACCATCGTGCTTGGTGCATCAAAAATAGAGCTGGCAGGATTGCCCTTAAAATCCATGCTGACCAGCTCTTCTTGGCAGTAATCTAAGATTCCAGCTAAAGGTCCCTCGGCAGCAGCTTGGAAAGCTTGGTTAACTTGCTCAATAATAACTTCTTGGTCAAGGTCAGCGACAAAGTCAACAACGGAGACGGTGGCTACTGGAACCCTGAAGGCTAATCCGTTAAGCCTGCCTTTGAGTTCAGGAATAACCAGGGCTACCGCTCTGGCAGCGCCGGTGGTAGTGGGGACAATGTTCACGGCTGCGGCTCGAGCCCGGCGCAGGTCTCGGTGGAACATATCCAGAATCCTCTGGTCATTGGTATAGGCATGAATAGTGGTCATAAATCCTTTGCTTACCCCGAAGCTTTGATGCAATACCTTGACCACCGGAGCAATACAGTTAGTAGTGCAGGAGGCACTGGATACTATATTATGCTGGTTTGGGTCATATTGGTCTTCATTGACACCAAGGACAATGGTTATATCTTCATTGCGAGCCGGAGCTGAAATGAGCACCTTCTTGGCACCACCTTCTAGGTGAGCCGCCGCCTTGGTGGCATCGGTAAATAGCCCGGTTGACTCTATTACTATGTCTATGCCGTAATCCTGCCACAGGATGTTACCCGGGTTGCGTTCTGAGAGCACCTTTATTTCTTTATCATCAACCTTAATTGAATCCTCGCTGGCTTCTACCTTACCAGGATAACGACCATAACTGGTATCCCATTTTAATAGGTGAGTGTTGGTTTTAGTATCAGTGAGGTCATTGACGGCGGCTACCTCCAGTTTGCCCTTATGATATTGGTTAACTGCCCTAAGGGTTAATCTTCCTATCCGCCCAAAGCCATTGATTCCGATTCTGGTTACCATTTTTTATACCTCCTAATTCAATGACAATGCCTAATATTACTACTTATCTCGGGTTTCCACCCGGTTAGCAGATTCTTTCTTGTTATATAAGAGCTCACAGGGTAGGTATCTCGCCTCGCCCCAGGCGTCCTTCAGGATTTCAGCTCCAATGTCATGGTCTCTATCCAGCTATATCAGGTAGCCTGGTAGTATATAATGCTGCCCTTGCTAAATTTGTCTACCTCGCCACTAAATCGCATTGATTCCAGGTGAGCCAGGGTTTCCGATACAGCCATTATTTTATCCCCGGGAGCCAAATCTCGCCAGTTAACGCCGCCCTGATCTGGTATCCAGAGGATTTCGTTGGCTATTTGGTAGGCTGTTTTGGGCTTAGCCTTTATAGTCTCCAGAATTACTGAGTTTCTTTGTTTATGATGCTGGATAATCCCCTCAACCCTTGGTTGCAGACCGTTGAAAGGATTTTCGTGTCCAGACAAGACAAGATTGACATCTAGTGGTTTTACTGCATTTAGTGAATTAATATAGTCGCCAAGGGGATTATCACTAGAGTGCGGACGTAGCTCAATAATAGGTGTAATAGTAGGTAGAATATGGTCTCCCGAGATTATGATTTTTTTGGTTGGCTCGTATAAGCATATATGCCCCGGGGAGTGTCCCGGTGTCCACAGCACCTTAAAGGAAAAAGCGCCTACAGAAATTACTTCACCACCGTAGAGCGTGGTATCAGGTAAGACAGGAGGAGTAAATTTCATCATTTCTGGGTGTGTTGCCCTCATCCGTGTTAGTACCTGGGAGAGCTCATCAACAGGCACCCCATTAATTTGCATCCTCTCTATTCCTTGCTGCATGAGCTTACCTATATCACTATAGGATTCAACCAGGTCCCTCTCTAGGTAGTGCAGGGCAATCTTAGCCGGGCAGAGCTGTTTCAGTCTACCGGCTAGACTGTAATGGTCGGGATGGATATGGGTAGCTACTATCTGGGAAATGTCCTCAAAGTGAGTGCCAATCTCAGCCAGCTGCCTTTTTAGAGAATCAAATGCCGGCTCACTCTCCCAACCAGTATCAACGAGAAGACATCCGTTATCTCCATGAATCAGGTAGACATTGACATATCCCATTAAAATGTCCCGGCTTGGGAGTGGTAGTTGTAGTAGGTTAATACCGGGTATGACCTCTGTCATTCTTCCTCCTTCCTCTATGTTATCAAGTTGTAGAATGCCTGGGTTCCAGCAAAGTTAGCATTTTGCCCTAGCTCGTCCTCTATTCTAAGGAGACGGTTATACTTGGCAGTGCGCTCTGAGCGGCACGGAGCACCAGCTTTGATCAAGCCGGTATTCAGACCTACTGCCAGGTCAGCTATAGTGGTATCTTCGGTCTCGCCAGAGCGATGGCTCACTATTGCTGTCCAGCCTGTCTGCTGCGCCATCTTAATGGCAGCAATCGTTTCAGTCAATGTGCCAATTTGATTCGGTTTGATAAGGATGGAATTGGACGCTTTTAGGCTGATGCCTTGGCTGAGACGTTTTACATTGGTAGCATACAGGTCATCACCAACAAGCTGGATTTTACCACCCAATTTTTCGGTCAGGAGTCGCCAACCATCCCAGTCGTCCTCTTCCATTCCATCCTCAATGCTAATAAGGGGATAAGTTGACGCCCATTGAGCATAATAATCAACCATTTCATTGGTGCTAAGCGAAGCGGCTTCCCCAGACAGGATATATTGACCATTTTGATAGAATTGGCTAGCTGCCGGGTCCAGCGCAATAAAGCAGTCCTTACCCGGCTTGTAGCCTGCTTTTTCAATAGCTGATAAGACTGCTTCTATTGCCTGTTTATTTGATAACGAAGGTGGAGCAAATCCTCCCTCATCACCTACATTAGTATCCAGTGCTTCATCCTCAAGCACTCTCTTCAGGCAGTGGTAGACCTCAGCCCCCATCTGCAGAGCATGCCGAAAGCTAGAAGCTCCAGCCGGCACTACCATAAACTCCTGAAAATCCGTTGAATTGGCAGCATGTTTGCCCCCGTTCAAGATATTCATCATTGGTACCGGCAAGGTATAGGTGCTGGCTTCACCTAGGTAACGGTATAGAGGTGTATGAGCTAGATTAGCTGCAGCCTGAGCTATAGCTAGTGATGCTCCCAGAATAGCGTTAGCCCCAAGATGGGATTTGTTAGTAGTGCCGTCAAGCTCTACTAGCTTGTAGTCAATAGCTACCTGGTCGGTAGCTATCATCCCGATTACAACCGGGGCGATATGTTTATTGACATTGGTTACTGCCTTAAGCACTCCTAGTCCGTTAAATCTGGAATTATCGCCGTCCCGTAGTTCTACCGCCTCATATTTACCGGTGCTGGCTCCAGAGGGCACCGCCGCCCAGCCGATGGTGCCGCCAGACAGCTCTACCATAACCTCCAGTGTCGGGTTGCCCCTGGAATCAAGAATCTCTCTGGCGTTGATATGCTCAATAGTTGACACTTCTCTGACCTTAAGCTATTACTTTATGGCTAAATTAAGAGCTTTAGCTACTGCTTCGGCTGGGTTTTGAGCCAGAATAATTGAGTTGTCCTGCTGACCATTTTTAGATAATGACCAGGTATTCAAACCGATGACCGGAATACCACTTTGTAAAGCGTGACTTATCTCAGAGAGCGTACCATAGCTACCACTGATGGCGATGACTGCCTGGGCTGATTTAACCACAGCCACATTTCTGGCATAACCGATGCCAGTAACTATCGGGAATTGGACATAGGGATTAGCCGCTTGTCGACTCTCTCCAGGGAGAATACCGATGGTTACCCCACCCTCTAAGCTAGCCCCCCGGCAGGCTGCCTCCATAACCCCACCCAAACCGCCACAAACCAGGGTAACACCTCGTTTGGCTAACTCCCTACCGACCTCTTCAGCCACCCGGGCTTCCTGCGATGAGCATTGACTACCACCAATAACAGCAATAAATTTCTTATTATCCCCTAACATTTATTAAGCACTCCATCAATAGGTATTAGAGATTATACCATCTGAACCTAAACCTTGCCAAAGAATCTGAAGGGGCTAACAAGTAACCCTAATTATATTTGTTCATGGCTGCTGTTAGACCTTCGCTAAGGAGGCAGTAGATAGCCTCGCTTACTCTGGGTATGACCGTGGTAATGATTTGTTTTTGGTCAGGGGTGAAACCAGTGAGTACGTAGGCAATAATATCAGCGTCACTGATTTCGCTAGAGTCCTCGGTTGCCGTCGGGCGTCCGATGCCTACTCGAAGACGAACAAAATCCTGCCTGCCCAGACATGCGACAATAGATTCTATCCCCTTATGCCCACCAGAGCTACCACCCTGACGGATGCGGATTTTACCCAAGGGGAGGTCAAGGTCATCATGAATGACCAGAAGGTCATTAAGGTTGATATCAAATCTCTTTATCAGGCGGCTAATCGATTCTCCGCTCAGGTTCATATAGGTTTGGGATCTGACCAATACTACCTTGTTATCAGCTACCTCACCGGTGCTAATTCTGGCTTTGTCTTGCTTCTTATCAAATCTTATGCCCTGAGCCCTGGCAAAATGGTTCAGGCAAATAAAGCCTATATTATGGCGATTATTAGCGTAACCCCGCCCTGGATTACCCAGGCCTACAATTATCTTCATATCAAGCTTTCTGCTCCAGAAGACGGAGGAATTCCTCTTCAGTGAGTTGTTTGATGCCCAGTTCTTGGGCGCGGGCTAACTTAGAGCTGGGGTCAGCACCTACCACCAGGTAGGTAGTTTTACGAGTAATATTGTCCTTGGTAATACCACCGAGGGCTTTTATCCTTGCCTCCGATTCCTGCCTGGTGAAGGTTTCAAGCCTACCGGTGACAACAAACTCCTGCTCAGCTAAGGGTAGCTCTTTAGGCTTAACTGCTTCTTCTTCCAACCTAACCCCAGCCTCTTTCAGTCGGTTAATAATCCAGCGATTTTCCTCCTGCCTGAAGAAGGTAATAATACTATCGGCAATCTTAGGTCCTACATTGGGAACAGATAGAAGCTCTTCTCGGGAGGCATTAGCCAGGCTATCTACGCTGCCGAAGTGTTGAGCCAGGAGATCAGCCATCTCTTCGCCGACATGGCGTATGCCTAAAGCAAAGATAAGTCTTGGTAGCGGTGTCTCTTTACTCTTCTCAATAGCGTTGAGAATGTTGGTTACGCTCTTCTCAGCCATTCTCTCCAGCTTCAGGAGCTGCTCCATCTTCTGTTTAAGGTAATATAGGTCAGCCACATCCTTGACCAGCCCCTCTCTTAACAACATAGCACTCTGCGATTCGCCTATCCCTCTGATATCCATACTCCCTCGAGAAACAAAATGCTCAATCCGTTGCTGAACCTGGGCGGGACAGGCAGCATTAGAACAGTAATACATAACTTCACCTTCGGGTTTAATAACCTCAGCCCCACACTCTGGACATGCCGGGCACTGCTGGTCACTATTAAAAATCTTTTCCAAGAGGCTGAATTCCTTTTCTTGCCCACTACGCTTGCTTTTGATTGGTCCCACAACCTCAGGTATCACCTCGCCTGCTCGCTGGACAAGAACCATATCGCCGATGCGGATATCCTTGCGCCTGATGTCGTCCTCGTTGTGCAGGGCTGCTTGCCTGATAGTCACCCCTCCTACTGACACTGGCTCTAAGATAGCATAGGGATTAAGGGTACCGGTTCTGCCAACACTGATGCCAATTTCTCTCAGGCGAGTAGTTCCTTGGATGGCGGGGAATTTAT
>DUER01000084.1 GCA_011192075.1 Dehalococcoidia bacterium
CCTTCCATAACCCTCAGCTCTTCAGGAAGTGGATAGTCAACCAAATTCATCTCTTTCTTCAAGATCGGTATTATCGTATCGCTAAGAATATATTTATTCACAACTATTCCCTCCAATTTATGTAGTTACCGGTTCGCTCAAACCAGCTCCTTGCATGTCGTTTCTCAGGTTAATTTACTGCCCTGAGTGCACTATGGGGTTGATTATTACACAGTTACCACCTCCCTACACAAAGGCTAAATTATCGAAATAAAGCAGAGCCTTTTCCCTGCCGAAGACCTCTACATTAAACTGACCCGTGGGGTCCTCCTCTAATATGTGCCTGTTATACTCCCCCCTATACGCATTTATCTTCTCCATCCTCTGAATATCCTTAACTGGCTCTGCCTTGCGCCAAAAATCCAGGGCAATTTCCCAAAACTGTTTTGATAAATCAAGCACTTCGTCAAGGTAATCAATAGGAATGAAGCGTAAGACTTCGATTTGGGACACGCTGTCAAGGATGAATTCCCCTGGCTTCCCCAACCCCGAAACAGGCTCTGACGGAAGCTTATCTATCGCCTCACGCCACCCTCGTAAGGGCTCAACATACTTTCTCATACTCTCCTCGTCCTTGACCAGAGGCATGGCGTCAAACTCGGCGAATATCTTGTCTTTCCCACCTTCACCCGGTACAAAGCAAAGGGTCTCTATAACATAGGGAAAGTCATACTCATCACCGCCGAAAATCATGGCGACTGAGCCAACGAAGGCACCCCCGAAATCGAGTCTGGTAAATGCTACTCTTTTTGTTTTATCAGCTTTGTAGCGAGAAGCCGTTTCAAACACTTTCCCGAAGTTAGGGTGTTCACCTTCTCTAACCCTCAGTTCCTCAGGAAGAGGGTAGTCTACCAGATTCATCTCCTTTTTTAAAATCGGGGTTATCATATCGGCAAGAATGTATTTATTCATAACTACTCCCTCTAATTCATATAGTTACCGGTTCGCTCAAACCGGCTCGTTGTATGAATATTATATATAGTGGGGCAGTGCTAGTTACCTTTTAGCAACATTTTACTGCCACAAAGTCAGTCAATTGCCATTATCTGATCAGGATGAACCTCCTCTTTACTTTCTTGGATGGTCCGGGTCAGGTACTGAAGCACTCACAGGACAAATTTCGGCGCACTTTGACGATTCATAGAAACCGACGCACTCGGTACATTTATCAGGGTCAATTAGGTACGTCGCTTCTCCCTCATAAATAGCTTGATTTGGACACTCCAGTTCACATGAGCCACACTTAGCACAATCCTCTGTAATTTTGTACGCCATCTACATAACCTCCAACTTAATTTATTTATCTCTGCTCTGGCTTGATGCTCGTTTTCCCAGAACATTCTCTAAATCCATTTTTATGCCGTTCACCCCTTGTGGCATACCGGCCTTTTCAGACTTATATAATGCCGCCCAGTGTGATCAAGCTTATTCTGTCTCCTTTAGAAACTACTTCTGCCTTAATTTCTCATATCAATTAGCAGGACTTTCAGACTGTCCTCAGCCGTCGTTTTGGCAGCCATCAGACCAGCTGGTCATCCACCAACTATAAGCAGGTCATATTTCATAGCTTCACCGTCTTAGAGTTATGAGCAATAGTTCGAAGACAAACTATTATATCATTTTATCATCTAGCGAGCTAAAGTCAATATATCTTGTGCCCTTGTGTGTATTTTCTGCATCGTCGAAGAGTAAATCGTGTCCATAGTCAGTAGTAGACTGTAACTGTAATATGCCGATGTCTTAACAAAACGTCGCGATGTGCTCATCTCGAAGCCTGGGCTACGATTACTCCTCTAACGAGCAGGGAACAGGTCATACCAGTACCTTTGAACTGTGGGTGTAGGAAGTCCAGCGGGTGTGTTTAGTCCCCGGGGTAAGCCTTCGGTACAGGTGTACCAGACAACATGCCCATTCGCTGCTGAATCTTATACTCTCTGAGAAGCCATAGGCCTGCGACAACAAAGCCGATAATATCTGAAATCGGTAGTGAGAGCCACATACCAGTTAATCCCCAAATTCGGTGCAGAATAAAAATTAAGGGAACAAGGAAGACAAATTGACGGACAAGTGAAAGGGTAAGGGCTTCCTTACCCTTGGACAAACCCTGAAAAGCGGTGACAAACATAACAGTCGGGCCAGCAATAACCAGCGTTGACATGACAATACGCATAGCGGGCACAGCGATAGCTATCAGTTCCGGGTCATCACTGAAAATGCCAATAAGGTTAGGGGCGTAGATTTCCAGCACCAGTAAGGCCACACTCATGAGCAATACCAGGCCACCCGAAGCTAATTTAATGGCTCGCCACAGCCGGTTCCAGAGGCGAGCCCCAAAATTAAAGCCAACAATGGGTAAAAGACCCTGGGAAGCACCCAAAATAGGCATAAAAGCCAGGTCAGAAATACGTATAGTGATACCAATTGCGGCCAGGGCTAACGACCCGAACGCCGAAAGAATGGCGTTGAATAGAGCAAAGCACACGCTTTCCGTAATTAGCATTATCATCGAGGGAAAGCCGACACGGTAAATATCACGTTGTATCGACAGACTAGGCTTAAGATGCGTTAGTTTTATCTGGTAAGCTGATTTGCCGGAAACAATATAAAAAAAGATGAGCCCGGCACCGAGTAGTTGCCCGATTACCGTACCCAGAGCCGCCCCGCGAATACCCATTTCCGGAAAAGGACCGAGGCCAAAAATAAGTAATGGGTCAAGGATAATATTAGCGACTTGAGCAACAATTATGAATACCATAGGTCTAACAGCGTCCCCCGAACCGCGCAATAGGCTACTACCCATTAGCAGAAAGAACATAAAAGGCGTACCGAAACCAAGAACTACTAGGTACTGCGTAGCAAAGTCCATGATATCAGGGGTGGCACCAATTATGGTCAAAATAGGTTCTGAAAAGAAAAAGGCGGCTATTATGAAGATAATACCGTAGAACCCGGCGAGCGAAAAAATCTGCCCGGCCGCGTGGTTGGTAGCCTCAATGTTTCTCTCGCCAAAACGTCGTGAAGTCAGGGCACCGATGCCAATGCCAATGCCGACCCCAATGGCCATGATTAGTACGTGGTAAGGTAGAACAATGGTTAATGCGGCGATGGCCCGATAACCCAGCTTGGACACCCAGAAGGTATCAACCAGATTATAAAGAGTCAGGGTTATCATTGAGGCCATTCCGGGTAGGCTTAAACTGAGTAGCAATCTCCATAACGGGGCATAGCCTAAACGCTCAGTGGTCTCTTTCAGTTCGGTGGTCTTATTCAGTTCTTTTCCTCTGTTCCAAATCTTAATAAATCAGTTAATGTAAATATACTGTGGATTCTGGAAGTTACTATTCGCTAGTCCGCCTAGGCTCTCAAGCCTCAAATCAGCGAAGGGATAGACCGCAGCCGAAGTTCCATACTCCCAACTATGTTCCCTATTCAGCTATAGGCTTTAATAAACTTCTCAATCGTGTCGAAATATAGGCTTTGTTTCACTATCATGACATCATTATGATCAGCTCCGGGAATAATAAGGAGCCTTTTGTCCTGAGCTCCTGAATTTCCGTGAAGTTCCTCTCCTTCTTTAACAGAGATAATCTGGTCATATTCGCCATGAATGATAAGGGTTGGCTTATGAACTTGTTTAATCTTTACCTTGTTTAGGAACAGGCTTTCTTCACTCAAAATGGCTTCCTTTTTGGTAATCCCCAGATAATCCCATAGACGACGGAAATTGTTAGCCGTGCCACTCTCAATAATCAACCCACGAATGTCATCCTGATAATTATAAGCAAGCTCCATGGCAGGCATGCTACCCAGTGAACGCCCCATTATAAAAAGACCCCTCTTAAAGCCTTCCTTCTCTATTATCTCGTTAAAGCCTTTAAAGATAGTATGAGCATCGCCAATCATGTTAGAAATAGTTGGCTTTCCGTTACTTGAACCATACCCTCGATAATCAGCTACAAAAAGGTTTATTCCTCTTTGGTTGTAAAAGGGAGCAACCCAGTCATGACTGGTTACCGTTTCGCCGTTTCCATGAAAATAAAGGATAGAGGAGCATTCTTTGCCACTGACCCAAAATCCACAGTCAATTTTAATTCCCTCTTCGACCTCGATGGAATAACTAGGAACATCAGACGGGGAGGACTGAAGGTAATAAAGCGAGTAAAAAGGGGAGTAAACAACTGGAAAGATAATCTCTAATATGTCTGGCCGGTCCAGAATCGATAAGTCCATTCGGACAGATATTCCTTTGCGGTTACTCAGCTTCTATTAACAAACCTTGTGGCTCAAATAGTATTTGACCACCCTCGGGTAAATCATAGCCTAACTATCTCGATTTTTCAAATTGGCAAACAGTATCTCGCTCCAGTGGGAAACAACGGCTCCAGCCTGCTAGGCTTTTTTGAAATCTCCTGTACTAAGGCTGACTCATTCCCTCAAACGATACGCTACTGTTTTCAAAGAGCCAAAATAAGCCCCAAGACTGTCCATTACTTCTCAGGCCCACAATGTGTCCCACTTTTGCTGACGTCGAACACAGTATAATATTCAGTAGTGCGGCTAGATCTCCCTTCAGCCTTCAGAGAGGATAGAAAATCATCAATAAGATCGCGTAATCCAATACCTTTTAAATTGTTTTCCACTATTCATTTGCGGTCGACCCATGATTTTTTGCCTAAGCAGGTTGTCAATGCTTACTTTGGCCTAGCTTCACTTCCATTACCTAGGCAGGTAGTCGCCCAGCTTTGTGGAGCGGGAGACGGGACTCGAACCCGCGACAACCTGCTTGGAAGCAGTACTGAACAATTTCCCGCCTTTTACGCTCAATTTGCGTTCAAAATCCGAAGCTGATGCTTCACTAGGCAGGAGGTCTCCTTTGGCTCCTCCTTTTGTTATTATTACACTACAGCCCAAAGAATTGCAATAAGTGTGATGTGGATGTGATGACGATTGGTTCGAATCCAACCCCCGCTACAAACTGAACTTTTCGTCAGATTGTACAGCTTAAAAAGATTCCTTTTTATCTGGTATTGACAAACTATCAAGACAGGACTACATTAGAATCCTACTATATTGTGGAGGAACACCTAATGAACAAATACATTCTGGCCGATAGGGTAACTGAGAAGCTAAAAAGAGAAATTGAGCTTGAACCCAAACCATTCCCAGCAGAGCTAAAGGTACTAGAGGGTGAACTCCCTACAGGAAAATTTCGCTGGGAGTCTGCTCTCTACCAGGCTGATAAACTAAAGAAAATATCAATTGGCAAACATACGCTTGGTGAGGACGGTGGTACTGTTGTCATGATAGTCTGCAACGA
>DUER01000085.1 GCA_011192075.1 Dehalococcoidia bacterium
GCTAAATCCTCCTTGGCAAGGAGGCGTTCTACCGCTGAACTACTTCCGCCTGCTCAAGGCTTTTGGTGCCGAGGCCCAGAATCGAACTGGGGACACGCGGATTTTCAGTCCGCCAAGAGCACCTTCTCATAGAAATATTAACCCATCTAGCTGCCATAGGTCAAGCGGCAGAGCAGTTAAAGAAAGCTCTTGGGCAGCAATAGTCATCACCCAGATGAGGTTCTAGCGTTGGTACAGGACCTCCTCAAAGGGGGTAGACATACCCCCCTAAGACTATCCGACTCGTACCCCAGCTGTCTATCGCAGCCCTCAAGGTTAATCTTGGCAAAGAACTGGCCATGTGGTATTGCCTAAGAGCGATCAACTATTGGGGTAGTGGATGCCTAAAGCTTCAAATGGCCACAGAAATGAATAAGGTTTGAAGAATGGCTCTCAATAATTTATACTACATCAAGAATTTAATGCGAGAGAGGATATATACAAAAGGAGAAAGACAATGAAGTGGGACTCTATCCGAGTAGAAACATGGCGTGACATCATGGAGTGGAATGCGCAGTTATACCCCGACAAGGTTGCTTTTTTTGAAGTAGCTACAGAGAGGCAGTGGACATTTAAGGAGCATAATGAGGTAGTCAATAAGCTCTGTAATGCCCTATATGGTCTAGGATTAGAGAAAGGGGATCGGGTAGCAGTGCTTTCTGGAGACCTTATTGAGTATTGCCAGATTGCCATGATTTGTAAGGCAGGGTTAGTCTATGTACCTATTAACTGGCGTCTTACGGGACGAGAGGCGGTCTATATCATTAATGAATCAGGAGCTAAAGTGCTGTTCATAGACCAAGACCACGTTGATATGGCCCGTTCCATCAAGAAGGATATCCCTGGAGTGAACCATTTCATCTGTATGAATGCCTCACCCGGGGATATGATTAATTACTACGATTTTCTAGCCTCAGCTTCTCCTGAAGACCCTGGCGTTGATGTTGTGGAGACTGATGTTCTAGGGTTGCCTTATACCAGTGGTACTGCCGCACTTCCTAAGGGAGTAGTATACACTCATCAGAAGGCTCTGGAGATTGGTAGGCTCCAGGCTAGGAAACCCGCCTATAGGAATGATGATACCTTTTTGGGTGTCTTACCCCTATTTCACGTGGCTATGCTTAATTTACAATTCACAAAGTATGCGATTGGCACAACGCAGTACATAATGAGGTTTGAAACCAAAGCCATAATGGAGACTATCCAGAAATACAAAATAACTACTTTCCAAGCAGTGCCAACTATGGTAATTGCCATGACGGATCATCTTGACCGTCCTAAATACGACCTGTCTAGCCTGCGTATTCTGGTGTATGTTGGTTCTGCCATGCCGGCGGAGGCAGCCAAGAGGGCATGGAAAGCTTTTGGGCCGATCCTAAATCAGATCTACGGTACTACCGAGGGAGGGGGTACCATACTTAAGCCTGAGGATCACGCCAAGGCATTAAGTAGTCCTGCCAAAGAGTATATCCTAAACTCAGCAGGGAAGCCTATTCTTGGGGCAGAGCTTAAGCTTTTAGATGATAGTGGTAACGAGGTTCCGGCAGGCATCATGGGTGAGATTTGCTTCAGCAACAAGACATCCGTGGATAGATACTGGAATAAGCCTGAGGAGACAGCCGAGACGTTTAGGCAGGGTTGGTTTCACACTGGTGATATGGGCAGAATGGATGAAGAAGGCTATGTCTATATTCTAGACAGGAAGAAGGATATTATTGTCTCTGGAGCTGAGAATATATCCGCCAGAGAAGTAGAGAATGTTATCTATGCTCATCCTGCGGTTCAAGACTGTGCTGTAATTGGTGTCCCTAGTGAAAAGTGGGGTGAGGAGGTAAAGGCGGTTATTGTTCCGAGGCAAGGAATGACGGTTGCCTCTGAGGAGATAACAGAATATTGCCGGGATAAAATGGCAGGATACAAAATCCCGAAGTCGGTAGAGATTTGGAAGGAGCTACCAAAGAATCCCACAGGTAAGATATTGAAGAAGGAAATAAGGGCAATGTATCGGACAGGAGATAAGCGGTAGGTTCATTAACTTGATTTAGGTCTATCCATGAATTCATTCCAGAACTCTTTAGTGGTGTAAGGACTAGTAACCAGACTATTAAAAGCTGATACGGGAAGTCCCACTGGGAGCGAGAGTTAGCCAGGGTTGAAAGGTAAAATCTAACTATTTGAGTGTAGTGCCATTGGGAGGCTTTCCTTATATAAAGGAAGCACATGGTTATAATGGCAATAGTCACATGTGTCAAGTCCCCTCTGATAGCTTTGGGAGAACTGGCCGACATCTAGCAAGATTCTTTGTGGGCGGATAGACAAGCATATCTCGCAACTATAGTATGCCTTATTGCAGGTTTGTGCCTTGCTACTTTCCTGTTCAATGTTACCATCTCCTTCATATGATGGCATCTTCTCAGAACAGTTAGATGGTTATAAAATCATAGAACATCAACAGGGTAACTCGCTCCCTTGACAAATTATTATGCTTTGTTGTACGCTCTGAGCGTAATAGGGTGGGTAACTACATCTACGCAAA
>DUER01000086.1 GCA_011192075.1 Dehalococcoidia bacterium
AGATATCTCGGAGCAGCTTAACCGTATGATACCTCAGCGCGGTGACTATCGTCATCTTGAGGGAAACGCACCAGCCCACATTAAAGCCAGCGTGGTCGGTAACTCCCAGATGCTCATGATAGAAAGAGGAAGATTATTGCTTGGTACATGGCAGGGGCTCTTTTTCTGCGAGTTTGATGGGCCCAGGCAGCGTACTGTCTTAGTCAAACTAATAGAGGATTGAATATGTCCCGGCTTTTTACAGTGCTCGTGGCAATACTATGGCGGTGGTGCTGGTGTAACTACAAGGGCTTCCTTTGGTTGGACAAGTTTAGCCAACCAAATACTTATCTCATATAGGACGATAAGGGGGAGAGCAACCAAGCTCTGATTTATCGGGTCGAAGGTAGGGGTAATGATAGCGGCGAGAATGAAGGCAGCTACTATAGCATGCCGGCGCTTACTGGAAAGCATCTTTGCCTTGACGATGCCCAGCCTGGCTAGGAATAGGATTATCACCGGGGTCTCAAAGACAGCTCCACTGGCAACTAATAGCCTGGTTACAATGGAGATATAATTTCCAATCTTAATCATAGGATCGGCGATATTGCTGCCAAAGGTCATCAGGAAGCTTGTTGCTGGAGGTATAAGAATAAAGTAACCGAAAGCGACACCAGCGATGAACATGAGTGTTATCCAGGGCAGTAGCAAGTAGACACGCTTCTTTTCTCGGCGGGTAAGAGCTGGGGAGACGAACATCAGAAGTTGATAAACGAGGTAGGGCATAGCGAGTATAATACCAGCGGCAAGGGATACCTTCATGTAAGTGCCAATCATCTCCGTCATTTGGGTGAAAATGAGATTAATCTCCCCTGTACTAAGAAGATCTTTTACCGGTGATATTAGGGTGGGGAAAATATAGGGTTCAGTTAAGAAAAATGATATACCGATAGTAATTACTAATACGATGACGCACTTGAGGAGACGATGCCGTAGCTCGCCGATGTGTCCGATAAATGTCAGTTTATTGTTTGTTTCAATTTCAGGTACATTGCCCATGCTGGTGCTTATAAGTTAGTCGTTGGTACATTGTGTTGCCGCAGGCTTTATGATTTCGCCAGCTTATCAGTTTTATCGTCCTTCTTTTCTCCTTGCCCCGACGAATGTTCCTCATTCATTTCTTTGGTCATTTGTATGGTTAGGCTAGAGGTTGCTTTCCTGAAGGCACGGACTGTCCTCCCCAATGTCTTACCAATCTCTACGACCCTTCCCGGTCCAAATGCTATCAATACTACAACAAGAATCAGCACTACTTCCAGCAAACCCAGGTCCAGAAAGTTCACTATTTACTCCCTTCACCACCAGCTCACTTCAGAATCGACACAAAACCGACTCGCTCTTATCTATCGCCAGGGGCAAATATTTTTCTTTCTATACCTTCGTTGTGCCTTTGGTTACCTTCTTGGTAGTCTTGCTCTTAGCAATTGGCCTTTCCTCCTCAGCCTCGTCCTCTTCATCTTCACCACGCTGCCCCTTGCGGAACGACCGCAGTCCCTTGCCAATAGCTCCGCCTACCTGTGGCAATTTCCCCACACCAAAGAAAATCAAGATGACGAGTACGATAAGGCCGATCTCCAAGGGTCCAAAGCTACGAAAGGGCATTACACATTCCTCCTTCAATATTGCAAACTTGTTCTGATACTGCTATTATATACTATTTATGATACCATCCAAACAAGGGAAAAGGCAAGCCAAGTCTGGCTTGCCTTTTCCTAAAATATAATCACTGGTGCTAATGCATCATGTAATCATAATATCCTCAAGAGCTTTAATCACTGCTTGAGCAAACTCAGGGGTATCAAGGTCAGCATCCACCTCTCTAACTTCAATATCCGGTCTTAGTTGCTTCTTGAATTCATTAACAAACACTCTATCCAATTCTTCATCGTAGAAGTCGGTACCTCTTTTATCTATTGCTGACCATCCACCAAGTGGAACCACGACCTTTACCGGGGCGCTCGATTTGTTCAACTTATCAGCCATAGTATCTGCGACCAAAATCAGCTCGTCCTCAGATAATCGTATAAAAGTGCGTGCCGCATCATATTCAAACTTCTTTCGTTCGTAATACTCAGGGTGCTTCCGATAATTTCTGCTGGTCGGACTGCCAATGTTTACCTTACATAAAGCAATAACTTGAGGTATTCCCACCTTACCAGCAGCTTCAAGCCGGGTGGGACCTGATTGCATGCCAAAGTCGAATAGCTGCTCGGCGACCCCACCCGGAGATAGGTCAATTACTGCGCCAAACAGTTTGTCTCGCTCCGTTATCTTCTCCATAGCTCGGTCACAGGTGCCGGAAGCGGAGAAAGCAGCAACTTGGTATCCCTTTGCCTCAAGTTCTTTTCTGACACTAGCGGCGCATTGTTCACAGAGTCCAATTTGGGTTATGGCAACCAGAGGTTTTTCATCCTTGCCAGGTAAAACGATTGGAACTTTGGCTGCGGCATCCACCATGCCACAGATAGCACCAGCAGCTCGGGCTAGGGCGTTTCTCATCATCACACCCTTGAGTCCGGTAAAGTCTACCACCGAATTCATCATGGTTATATCACCCGTGCCAAAAGCTCTTGAGGCAAATCCTAGGAGTGATACAGTGCTAGAAACGCCAAATTTCGGTACGCCATAGGGAAGAGACCTCATAATTTCTGCCCCCATTTGAGTGCCAGTGGTGCCGCCGATACTGATAATTCCCTGGAGATTCCCTTCAGAGTGGAGCTGCCCGACTTTTATAATCCCTCCAGCCACCATAATTGGCATCCGTTTTCCCCTATCAGTTATTTTGGCAACCTCCTTTGGGTCTCGCCCACTAGCGGCTATAATCTCACCACGCGTAATATCACAGGGTCCTTCAGGCTCTAGTATTAAGCCTATATCTAAAAACTGTGCTTTGTAGCCTCGGGATTCTATCTGCTTACGCAGGAAATCAGCCTCTTCCCATTTCTCTTCAGCCATTACCAGTATTATTATGTTACCATTCATCTATAGCTCCTTACTATTAACCTACCTCATCTCCTGTTTCTCTGGTCAAGACAAGTTAGGCTTTAACTAATCAATTTGAGCTGCTTGGGGAGGATTTTTAAGAGCCGCCCCTGCTGGCTCTTTTTGCCATTATATCGGCTAGACGGTCGAGAACGGTTGTAGCTTTTTCAGTGGCGAACTTTGCCGGGCGAGTTTGGAAGACGAATAGATTGTTGGGAAATGATAGGTCAGGGTCAAGAGCCCATTCTATGTCCTGCGGTTGGCCTAGACGCTCCTCAAGCGATTTGCCTAACTTGGCTATCTCTTTTATCTCCTCGTCACTCAGGCATGAAACCGACTGCTTTGCAGGGGGAATGTCTCTTTCCTCTACACCTTCTTTCCCAGAGGCGATACAGAACTTTTTAATGCCAATGGCTCTTTCCGCAATTTCTATGGTTTCCTTATTGATAACAAATCTATCTACATCAACCTTACCACTAACAACTCCTTCCCCCAAACCCCAGCTAGCATCTATGATAATCTTTGTCCTGTCGCCGGTAACCGGATCAACAGTAAAGGTAATGCCTGCGGAGCGGGCATCAACTAACTTCATAACTACGACACCCAGCACGTCCCCATCAACTGGAATATCGTGAACCAAGCGATACCATATAGCTCTGCCGGTAAAAGTACTTGACCATACCTTCTTAACGTGCTGAAGCACCTGTTCTTTACCTTTAACGTTGATGAAGGTGTCGAACATTCCGGGACGACTAACTGGTCCGCCTGACCTGGTTGAGACAGCCACGTCGGCTATCCCTGTCTTTTGGCATAGAGTATCATAATACGAGCCTATCTTTTCCTCAAGGTATCCGAGCATTTGCTGCTTCTCTATCATGGCGCGCATTGTCTTGCTCACCTCTTCACATTTATCAATATTATCAATCTTTCCCAGGCTGACTATATACTTTGAAATCTGTTCACCAACACCCGTCTCAGCCATGAATCTGCGGTAAGACTCAATTGACACGACATACCCTGGTACTACTGGCAGACCTAGTTTGGTCATTTCACCCAGGTTTGCCCCCTTCTTACCCACCAAGTCATTAGATTCCTTGTCTAACTCTTCAAACCAATATACCAGTTTGGCTTCGTCCATCATGCCTCCCCTTATTCAAAGTTATTTACAAATCTTTAGTCTAATCTCCAACTTTCTGATGGTAAAGGCTTGGGCAGTCTGGCTAGGTCTCGCTGATTATCTTAATCCGCCACGGTCTTTTATCAATCAGCGGGCCTAAGTTTCCTCTTACCCAGAGTGGTTCGCCATCAGGGAGCTTTTCTGGTGAAGAGGAAAAAAGTGCCTTCACAGTTTTTCTTTTATAGGTCTGCGCATCCCTGATTTCTTTTTGTAGCTCCTTACCTTCTTCTAGCTCACTAAGCTTACTTACAAAGATTTCATAGCCGGTTCTGAACATGTGTAACTGCCTCCTTAGGCTAGCTTGTTAAAGCCATAGTTTTCCCAATTCTTTAGAACGTGTTCCTTTACTTCTTTGGAATAGTTATCCTCAAAAGATATCTTGGGTGGGATTTCGGTTGCCGGGTCCCACTCCGTGGGCCA
>DUER01000087.1 GCA_011192075.1 Dehalococcoidia bacterium
ATCGACAAGATAATGTCCCGCTACGGGCGCAAAGCGGGCATACATGGGGTCAGGTGCAGCCCGCATACGTTTCGCCACTCCGCAGCGATCAGGTTTCTGCGCAGCGGAGGAAACGTCTTCACCCTGCAGAGGCTTCTGGGGCACTCCAGCCTGGAGATGACCAGGCGGTACTGCGAGACCGCTGATATCGATGTGAAATCTGCGCACGTCATGGCCAGCCCGGTGGACAACTTCGTGCCGAAACTAAATAATAACTCCCAGTATCCAAATCGATCAACAAATATGCGGAGGTTTTAGTTCTGCAGATGCACGGATCTTTGCCTTTTAAATACATCAAACACAAACATGCGTATTGAATTCGGATAATTTGCCATACGGAATGATTGGGTGGTGAGATACAAGAACCGTTTCTTCCAGATTGTTCCCCAATCGAACCTACCTCCTGCCCGGAGGAAGGTGATAGTCAGGGAATACCTGAATGGATCCATTAACATGGTTTACAGGGGAAATGAGGTATTCCACCTAAAAGGTCTCCTAATCTTCTGACGCACCCGCTTAGGTAATTCTTTTAACGCACAATCTTAAAAATATGTAATACGCAGGTAGCTACTTTGTGCCGGCCTGAAATGATGATCAATGATTTACTCCAGTGGGCATTCTCCTTTCCTTGAGAAGACAGGCAGACTTTGAATCTTTAACTACTATATAATGTTGGAGGTAAGGGGTGTGTGGTATGGAGCAGACATTTGAAGCTACTACTGAAAAGCGCGACAAGTGGTACATCGGATGGGTAGATGCAGTTCCGGGGGCTTTCAGCCAAGGAAGAACAATTGAACCCGCATTTCCCATATAAAACTGGGTGCATAGGCGTCTTTCTGTGGTAAAATAGTTTCAAAGGTAAGTTTCCACCAATATGGTGCGGATTAATGAAAAATGGGAGGATAAGGCAATTCCGGGCTATTTACAGACTCAACCCCCAGAACTAGAATAGTGACACCTTATATCACGCCAAAGTAGGATAGGAGTTATATGAGACGGTTTAGACAACTAGCCGTGGTTATTGTTGTAGTGTTCCTAATCGCACTACTTCTTCCTACTTCGGTTGTCAACGCTCAAGTAGTCACCTTCCCTGACCCCAACTTGGAGGCGGCTATTAGGGAGGCAATAGCAAAGCCAACAGGGGATATCTACCAGTCTGACCTTAATGGACTTACCACGCTTAGCGCCCACTCCCGAGTCATCACCAACCTCAGCGGACTGGAGCATTGCACCAGCCTCACAAGTCTGGACCTCTACGACAACCAGATAAGCAACCTATCTCCACTTGCAGGGCTGACCAACCTCACACAGCTGTGGCTACACTCCAACCAGATTAGCAATATCTCTCCCCTTGCAGGACTCACCAACCTCACAATGCTGGAACTCAAATACAACCAGATAAGCAACTTATCTCCCCTTGCAGGACTCACCAACCTCACAATGCTGGACCTCATGGGCAACCAGATAAGCAACCTGTCTCCACTTTCGGGGCTGACCAGCCTCTGGTACGTGCAGCTCAGTTCCAACCAGATAAGCGATATCTCTCCCCTCACAGGACTCACCAACCTCACACAGCTTGTCCTCAGCTACAACCAGATAAGCAACCTGTCTCCACTTTCGGGGCTGACCAGCCTCTGGTACCTGCAGCTCAGTTCCAACCAGATAAGCGATGTGTCGCCACTAGTAGCAAACGCTGGTCTTTCAGCAGGAGATACAGTCAGCCTTCTACAGAATCCGTTGAGTCCGGATTCTCTCAACACCTACATACCACAACTTGAGGCTAGATTGGTTAATGTCCTTTATGATGATACGCCTACGCCGACATCAACTCCTAGCAGCGGAGAACACAAAGGCTGCTTCATCGCCACCGCTGCCTACGGAACGCCAATGGCTGAGGAAATAGAGGTTCTCCGAGAGTTCAGAGACCAGTACATGCTCACCAACCCCGTGGGCTCGGCTCTGGTATCGGCTTACTACAAGCTCAGCCCGCCAGTGGCGCAGTTCATTGATGACCACCCCACCCTGAAGCCAATAGTGAGAGCGGGGCTATTGCCTGCTGTGGCTTTGAGCACGTTGGCTGTAAACACCACACTGGCCGAGAAGATAGCCATGGTCAGCGGGTTATCACTGGTTTCTTTGGCTTTGGGCATATGGCTCACTCGGAGGGCTCTCCCCCAATGAGTTTGTGGGAAATACCGGGAAAAATCTAATTGCTGTTGGCCTATAAAACGGGGGAAGGTCAGGCAAATAGGAGGTGGTGATGACACTACTACTCATTTTGGCTATATTGGCGACTGTGGGTATCCTATTTCTGGTCTTCTGGGAATTCATCAGTTCACAGCCATTACAGGATTGGGTCACAAAGCCATATCCAGGTTGGGTCACAAAGGCATTCAAGGAATTTGAGATACAGATAGAGGAAGATAATAAATTTAACGAACTAGCAAGAATTATTAGGTATTTCCCGGATGCTAAAATTACCCAAGAGGGTAATAGGACTGTCATTTATTTAGATAGTGGTACTCCATTAAAGGACCTGTCACTGGGTATTCTCGCACAAATGCTGCTAGCAACGGAGGGCCGAAATGAAAGTGAAGTTCTTCTCAAGAACGAGGTTTACGTGGTCTTACAAGACTGAGCACCATCAGGGACTCGAGGATGAGGTAAACGCCTGGCTGGAGCAGAATCGGGACTTAGAGTAACGGAATTAGCTAACATCAAGGTTCCGGATATTGATTGGGAGCACCGGATAATCAAAGTATTGAGGAAAGGAAATAAAGAGGGCTATGCGCCATTTGGGAGCCTCTCAGAGCGATATCTAAAGACTTGGCTCGAAGAACATAGGCCGAGAGCCAAAAACAATATTTGGGGAATCCAGCGGAGAGGCATTCAACAGGTGCTTGAATCTCTTAGACAAGCTACTGGCCTCCCTTGCAACCCTCACACCTTCCGTAGAACCTTCGCTTGTCTACTTAGAAAGGTTGGAGTAGATACAGTGACCATAAAAGACCTGGGTAGGTGGGAATCGTTGGAGATGGTGCAGAGGTATACCAGGTCAGTCACCTTTAAAGATAGCATGAAGCACTACAAGGCGCCATTGCGGTATTCTACAGCATTAAATAATACCACAAGAAATCCACGGTCACAGATTGGCTATGAGGGAGCATCCGAAAACGATTCTTAAGATGACTGCATCAGATGTCAGTCGCAAGATTGTTCATTACGAAGAAGATAGCTAAACGTCGTGTAGACTCTATGCAAATAATGGAGACTAGGTCGCTTTTGCGTGGCATTCACTCTCTCCTTCTCCCTAAGTAATATGCCACACCACCCACCACTAGGATTGCGAGGCAAGGCCCGATAATAACCCACACGTTAAGTGGCGCCTCTTCCTCGGGTGCCGGCTCCTCCCTTACCCCGATACATGAACAACCACAGCCAAGGGGCCCGCAACCTATTTGTATTAGCGGAAGCGCCGTTATCAGCAATGCAAGCACTAATAGTATGAACAGTTTCAAGGTGCCCTCTTCCGTCGCAGCGTCGATATGTGCCAGTATCTTCCTTTATCCTACGCAGTTTGTCAAGCTCATCACATTTAGCATGGGTGGAGAATCTATGGACTTGGTCTAGTCCCCCGAGCGTAGATATTTACAACAGTTGCATACGACAGCCTAGACAAGGAAGCCATATGCATCTGCATTGTTGAATCGTTTAACATCGCTCCCACGGCCAATGCCCGAAGCGCTGGTAATACCGGTAGTTGGCCTTCCTCTTGAAGTAGGAGTAACTGTGCTCTTCAGAGCGCTCCAGCGCTTCCTCGTGGCGTCTCTCTAGCCGAGCAAGTCTGGCACAGCACGAATTGCCTCATACAGGTCAGGATGCCGCTGTCGAACCCTGCGAAGGTGAGTGAACAGCGTCCCTAGGCTCACGTTGGCAGCCTGTGCGGCTTGCCTGTACGTCCGGGCCTTCCTCCCTCCCATCAGAGCCAGCACGGCCCGCCGTTGGCCTGGTGGTAGTACCGATATCTTCATTCGCAGTTTGACTGGACAGCTTCACAATATTCCCTCCCAGTGTTAACAGCCAAACTTATAGCCTGATAGCCATAGCTAGAGCTAGAACCCAGACCAGCGGCGTCTGACTACTGCTGGTCTATGTGACCTCCACTCTTCGATTTGCCGTAGGGGCTTGACAAACTTAACTAAAAGTGGTAAAAAGTCCATAGTCCGTTGGTGGACTCTAGCTTGCGGACTAAAAGTAGCTGCTACGTTCAGAGTCGGCAGGTTTACAGTCCATAAGTCCACCAGGTGCGTTGAACGTTAGCAGATACAACCACAGGCGACTGAAGAGGTGGTTTGGCCTTGGTTTTGGTCTTGAGGGGTATTAACAGCAGACGGTGCAAGTCCTGCCAATATTATTATGATGAGGAGTGATGATGGACTGTAGGGGATTAATCGTAGAGCGCCCAATGGGACCAACAGTCAGGCAAGTTCAGATGCTGAAACTTGCATCGGACGGCTTGACCAACAAGGAGATAGCTAATGAGTGGGGCCTCGCCGAGCAGACGGTCAAGAACCACTTTGCTGCCTTGTATCCCAAACTTGGCGCGCATGACCGGGCCCACGCTGTCGCACTTGCCTTGAAGAGGAGATTGATATGACCAAGTGCAGGGCTATGAAGTGCACCAGCCTCCCCCCTTTGGCAGCCCAGTTGGCCTGCCCCCAATTATTGTACCACTTCTAAAGTTAGAGTTGCTGGCGTGTAGAACAGCTGTATAGCTTCTGGAGCTGGAGGTCGATACCCCAAAGAGCTGTGTGGTCTGACCTGATTATATTCCTTCCTCCAGTTTTCTATGAGCACCTTTGCTTCCAGTAATGTCGTGAAGATCTCCCTGTTGAGCAGCGAGTCGATGAAATTGCCCCTTGAGTCTAACTGGGATTAGGGATATAATCAGTTTGGAAGTCCCGATGGAAGAGGCCCATCCTGGGATGAAGGGAGCTGGCTTGCGCGAGTCCTGCGGTATCTTTGGTGTATACGCTAAAGGTGAGGAAGTAGCTGGACTCGCTTATTTTGGTCTCTATGCATTGCAGCACCGCGGGCA
>DUER01000088.1 GCA_011192075.1 Dehalococcoidia bacterium
ATATGATCTCGAAATTCAGTAGTAAGTCATAAAAGCTGCTTTCATACATTTAAATAGGAGAAGCTCAGATATAAAGAGGCCACTGAAAAAGAGATGCGGGATTACTTCCTGCCAGGGGTCTGGGGGTGTCCCCCAGCTTTAAAAAGTCCCCCAAGACTGGGGGATTAGGGGGTTGATTGAGACTATTACAGCAGTCATAAAAATATAAGGTCTCTACAATAAGGAGGTTGTAATGACAAAGGAGCTGGAAGCCAGGTTACAGGTTATCGAGGATACTGAAGCAATTAAAAATTTGAGGTCTACCTATTGCTATCTGGTAGACGCTGGTGTAGCAGGTGATGCTTCCAAGTTGGATGAGCTTGTCGACTTATTCACTGACGATGCCCGGTGCGAATACGGAGACTACGCAACGCTTGAAGGAAAGGAAGCTGTCGGCCAGTTTTTTAAAGAATTGATTCCGAGCGTACTATCTTACTCCGCCCATATGGTGCATAACCCAATAATTGAGGTAGATGGTGACAGCGCGAAAGGAAAGTGGTATTTTGAGGCTCCCTGTACATTCACTGCAGCTAACCGGGCAACATGGGCGCAGGGGAAATATATTGAGGAATATGTGAAAGTAGACGGGATTTGGAAGTGGAAGTCGCTCAAGGTTGTTTTCGATTACTTTACCTCGTTCGATGAGGGATGGGTTATAACGAAGGATTTAATCAGGCAGCTATTTCCTGAAATTAAATAGCTATAAGCCCTCGCTGCTCAAGCTCTTGGGCAACTTCTTTTAGGGCTAGTCTATCCATGGTTTCCCGAGTTTGAAGACCGGTAGCTACATCCCATTTTCTAAACTCGTAATACTCGTCTTTCATCCTTTCAAATTTTTCCCTATCTACCATCGCACCCTTTCGGGATGTTACCTCCCCGTCTTTTCCTGGTACTATACATTCGGGATTCGCCTGATCATAATTCAATGGCACGGTGAAAAATAAGTCGGGCAGATTATCGAATGCCCGTCCGCGGTGACCCTCCCTGACCAGTATCGCCCTCTGCAGATTAAATACCCTCTCACCTATCTCATAAAGCCCCTCTTCACTTACTTCTTTACCAATAACAGCGGAGAGAATCCTACTTTCTAGGGTTGGATCACCTACATGATCCTCAGTTTGATCATTTTCCATAATAGGCCATAGGAAATTGCACAAGATAAGGCACTCGATCGCGTACTCACGATCCTGTATCTTCTTTGTCGCCAGCGCTTTTCCGTCATAGGTATTAAAATCAGCCGCCAATTCGCTCCCCCAGAATCTCTTGGCAATTGCGCGAATGACATCGGAGGTAACGTAAGTAAGTCCCATAGTCCCAGCAACCCACTTGGCAATAGGCAAGCCAACTTCATGAAGCTGATTAATAGGTATCCTTGGCTCCATAGCATATAAGAGCGCGTTGGCGAGGTATAACCGTGGTCCGTATGGGTGATATCCAGATTCAGCGAGATAACCAGCACTATCGAGCTGCTGTTCAGCATCGGATCCCACGATACGAGCAGCTTCTTCTATGCCATTAGCTAGATTGTCCCCGAAACCATTACGCAGTGCTACCTTGGTTACGAGTGTCTCAATAAACTCCATACTTCCCAATTTTGACAAAGGCATGCCGGTATTCTCATCAGTTAGTATGCCTGCTTGATAACACCCATCGAGCCAGCTAACCATCAAGTCGATGTCCACTGCATCGAGACCATAGTCATCGCAGAGCTTTGTGGCATAGAAAGGTACATCGGTCCAATCTCCATAGAATCGCTCCGCCCAAGGTTGATAGAAAAATGCGGAATGGCATATGAATTTCCCCGTCTTACCATCTGCTGTCTCATACTTTCTTCTAGCACACCGACCGAGGCAGCCATAGCAGGGTTCTTTCTTCATCTCGTCCCCTGGTATGGTTCTCAATCCAAGTATTGGATCCCTTGACCACCGGCTAAGGTATTCCCAGCCAGAGGTGGGAAAGGTTCTCCCCAAGTCGCGATAGTACTTAGTAATGTCCCGCAATTTTTCCGGTTGTGCAACCTTGATACGTTTCCCAGCACCGCCCACCGCTATAGCTTTCAGTCCCTTGGCACCCATTACAGCCCCCAACCCTCCTGAACCACTAGCGTCATTATCTGCTAGGAGGGTTGACATGATTGCCATATTTTCACCAGCTGGACCAATAGCTACAACTCTCGTATTAACTCCAAGTTCGCCCTTCAGTATCTCTCTGGTTTCGATAGCCCCCCGGCCCCATAGGGAAGAGGCATCTTTTAATTCAACGATGTCGTCATGGAGGAAGATAAATACAGGCTTTTCAGATTTGCCTTTAACCACAATGGCATCATAGCCCGCAAACTTCAGTTCGGCTCCCCATCTTCCCCCTAGATTGCCATAACAAAACTGTTGCGGAGTCGAGCTAGGAGATTTCCCGCAGATCTGCCACCGTGAACCGCTTAATGCGGGGAGTCCGCCCAACGGACCTGTAGCAAGTATTATTCGGTTTTCTGAGTCAAAAGCATTTACCTCAGGTGGCACCTCGTCCCAATAGATCTTGGCAGCGATGCCTCGTCCACCAACAAACTTCTCAGCATAGTCCATAGTTGGAGTATAACTTGTGCTCCCTGAAGACAAATCTACTCTTAGTATTTTCCCAGCATATCCGTATGTTTCCATCTTTCCCCTCAATGCTCATATTTATTATATATACATCACTCGATTTGTGCTTTGGATAATACCCACTGTGATAAAAGCTGTCAAGGATTGATATACAGATGAGCTGCCCGTAAAAAATCGGTCCTGGAAAAAGGGTGTCGAAATCCTAGTTATTGGGTCGCCGTAGATATAAAACATGTATACCCGGTCTTCCGATCAGGGTGTTGTGAATCCAGTATAGCTCAATACTAGCTTCGAATTCGCCAGGGCAATATGTTGTTTTCTTCTATTCATACCAGAAACAGTATAATACTCATTATTTTGCGATGTAGAGTTGAGTACGGGTGAAAAGGGCCACCCGTTATCTGAGAGCACTCCGGTTGATGTTACCGAGGGTAGCCACCCAAAGCTCTGCCTGTCGCTTAAGGAGCTATGCAAGATGCAAGGGCTGAAGCTAATTATTTTTCAGGCTGTATACTCGCATTCAAGTTGCATGACTACGTCTGCTCGGATTCTAATATATCAATCATGCAGATTGTTCGGATGTATTCGCCGCCAGAGTCTCTAGCTGCAGCAGCATTCATTTGGATATTCATTACATTGCTGTCTTTATCTACCATTCTAAAACGCTTGTGATAGTCAAAGCCTTTCGATAAGACTTGATCCAAACTGGCCTTGGCCTTCTCACGATCATCTATGTGAAAAAGATCCAATAGGGTCTTGCCGATAATCTCTTTAGGTTCATATCCCAGTATATCTCTGGATCTAACATTGCAATCGAGA
>DUER01000089.1 GCA_011192075.1 Dehalococcoidia bacterium
ATGTCTATAATAGCAGGTGAAGCCAATATTAGGAGGTAAGTATGGCAAAAAAGTATGACGTAATTATTGTTGGTGCTGGTCCAGCCGGTTTCATGGCAGCCAGAACGGCTGGGGAAAATGGGCTCGACGTAGCCCTCCTGGATAAGAAAAAGGATGTTACCAGCTTCAACAGGTCAGGCGCTCAAACCCTAGTGTCCATGACAGAACCCTATATGGGAAATCTGGTAGTACTTAATCCCAGGGATAACCGCATCTCCCTTTCTCCCAATGGTCTTTCGCTAAAATATGACGGCCCTTACAGGAATCTATATGCCTGGGCTTTCCATGCCCCCAGTGGCCACCCGGTAAGACTTGGCGTGGCTGATGAAGGCAGGGAAACCGGAGAGATAGCGAGGGTAGGCGTCGTCATCGATAAGGAAGTGTTACTACAAAATATGCTGGAAGAGGTGAAAGCGGTCAGCGTTGATGTCTTTCCTGGAATAAGCGTGGATAGGGTAACCCCCACGGCTGAAGGGGTAATAGTTGAGGGTAGTGGTCAGAGCTTTGAAGGGACTTATTGCATCGCCGCTGATGGGGTGAACTCGGGGATAGCCGAGATGCTGGGGTTCAATGAGGACCGCTACTATTGGTGTAACCTTAATGTCACATCACATTATATGTCCGGGGTAGACGCAGACCCCAATACAGTTATCACCTCGAGTGGCTACCTCGATGATGGCAAGGTCCTGTTCTTTATGGCACCCCGACCATATGAGGGAGAATTCAACGTTCAGGTTTTAAGCATTGACCCCAGAGTCAACCTTAAAAAAGCTATGGACCACTTCCTAACCACAGGATTCACTGGTGAGTGGTTCAAGAACGCCAAGAAACTGAGGTCGATGTCTGCCATATGTAGCTGCTATGACCCCATTGAAGAATCATTCAAGGACAATGTCCTGGTTATAGCGGACGCAGCTTCAACACAGGAAATCGAGAATATAGGAGCCCTGATGTGCGGCTGGAGGGCAGGAAGCGCCGTTTCTGCTGCCGTCCGCGAGAGAAACCTGAAGTTGAGAAAAATGACAGGTATCTCCACTTATACTAACTGGTGGAAAGAGGCCTTTTGTGATAGTTACGACCACGAAGCTTACATGAAGAACTGGATATTAACTTTCGTCTTGACCAAAGCAGAGAGAATGAGCTTTGCTTTCGGCCTACTGGATGCACCTCTACGAGCCAATTTTAATCCCTATACGGCGGGGAAGATAATGGGGGCTAAAATGGCAACGCTTCAGCCTGTCATAGCGCAAGAAAGACCCGATATATGGCTGGAGCTGGTCAGGTTGAGGTGGCCGCTTAAGGAGGTCTATTCTGAAGTAACCCGAATCAGCAAACCAATTTCTGATGGACCTATAGCTCCAAAGGCACGGGGCTATCCTGGGACGTCTCGAGAAGCCTGGGTCAAGAGCTTGGGTCGCTTTCTGAAGGAGAAAAAATAACTAACGGGTTGACAGCCTGAGGTGTGGAAACAATTGATGGTCGATAGATTAGCCTCTGGCAGAAAGGGTTTTTAGATAGCTTGTTTAGTTACATAATTAGATTAGATAACCTGATTCGCCTCCTTGACAGGAGGGTGTCAAAAACCCCCGTCTATGAAGCACCCATAACCATGAACATTTGACAGCAATAAATATTCACAGGAGGTTGTTTATGCCAATCAAAGACCAGCTAAAAGCAATAGTTGGCGAAGCCAATGTTCTTGATTCTCCCGAAATCATTAAGAGCTATTCCCAAGACCACAGTGTTGAGCCTCCAGGGCAACTTACCTGCGTGGTACGCCCTAAGGAGGCTCACCAGGTTCAAAAGATTATTAGACTAGCCAACAAGGAAATAATTGCCGTTATTCCTCGTAGCTCAGGGATTCACTTTCATGGCAATGTTATACCCAAGAAGGTTGGGGTTGTCCTTGACCTATCAGGGATGAACTCTATTAAGGAGATAGACGAGGAAAACCTTCTTGCCCATCTTGAGGTTGGTGTAACCTGGGACCAATTTCAAACCGAGGTGCTAGCTAAAGGATACAGAAGTGTAATCCCCCTACTACCCCACGCACAAAGGTCGGTTGTGATGGACTGGCTGGAAAGAGAGCAGCCGGTAGTTCAGGTTCACGAGTATAGTGACCCATTGACGTGTATGCAGCTCATCTGGGGGAATGGTGAAGAGTTTGTTACCGGCTCAGCATCAGCCAACAACTTCCGGGAGGAAGGATGTTTGGCTGACGGTGTTAGCCCACAGGGACCGGGACCAATTGGTTTCGACCGGCTGATACACGGCTCCCAGGGAACTCTTGGCGCCGTAACCTGGGGAATCGTCCATCTTCAGCCACTACCTACCCTTACTAAAACCAAGTTTATCACCACCGACAAGGTAGAAGACGCCATTGAGCCAATATACAAGATATTGAGGCGGAGGATAGGCTACGAGTGCCTGCTGCTGAATAATACTAATTTAGCCGCCATCCTTGCTGGGAGCGGGCCTGAGCAAGTTGCTGAGCTCAAGGCTAATTTGCCTCCCTGGACCACAATTCTGGTGATTAGTGCCCTGAAGCGTCGTCCCGAAGAGAGGATGGCTTATCAGGTAGAGGCATTAGATGAGATTATGACGTCTTACTTCCCCGGGCTGAAGGCACTAGACACACTGCCAGGTATGGCCGCGGTGGAAGATAAAATACCCGATATGCTTCTCAAACCATGGCCCAAGGATAAGACCTACTGGAAGCATGCTTATAAGGGAGGCTGCCAGGACCTGGTCTTCATGACCACGCTTGACCGAGTGCAGAACTTTATCTCAGCGGTCAATGAGGTCGCTACTAAATACCAGTACCCGGTCAATGATATCGGCTGTTATATCCAGCCGGTAGAGAATGGCCGTGCCTGTCAGCTGGAGTTCAATATCTATTATAACCCTCAGGATGGAGCAGAGGTAGATAGAATACGAGGGCTCTATGCTGATGCTGCCGCTGCAGTGTTTGAGCGGGGGGCATGGTTTAACCGTCCCTACGGCAGTGCTGTAACTAACATAATTTACAAGAAGTATGCCACCTATGTGACAACGGCAAAGAGGTTTAAGAAATATGCCGACCCCAACTACATAATGAACCCGGGTACACTATGCTTCTAGTACCTAGATACTCGGTAATCTTTAACAGGAGGTTAAAATGGCTGAAGTAGCAAATAAATTTACCCTAGGGCATAATCTGGACGATTATAAATATG
>DUER01000009.1 GCA_011192075.1 Dehalococcoidia bacterium
ATTTTACCGGATTTCCGGCTATGACGAAAAAACCGGTATCCCAACCAGGGAAACATTGGAAAGGCTCGGTTTGGGAAAGATAGCCAGGGATTTAGAAAAACGAGGTATCCTCCCAAAATAATTGATGATAAAAAATACTATAAAGTTCTCATAAACAAGGGCGAGGCTCTTATATCTATTTTTAAGGTAATGAGGATTTACAAGTGATTAGCAGCGGAATTGATAGTATCTTTATCAGTGTCAGTGATATGGATGAGTCCTTAGCGTTTTACCGGGATTGGGTGGGGATGGAGGTTGTAGCTGAACAGCATTTAGACCCGGAAAAAATCCGCCGGCTCTGGAACCTTGCCCCTGAGATTCAGGCACGGGCTGTTTTCTTAAAGAATGAGGAGCAGCCAACGATGCTGGAGCTTATTGAGTTTCAACCTACCTCAAAGAGGGCTATAAGGCAAGAAGCCAGGCACTGGGATTATGGATTTTATGATGTTGGCTTTATGGTGAAAGACCTAGATAAAACCTACAAGGGTTTAATAGGAAAGGGGTTCACCTTTATCTCTCCCCCTATATACTACAAGCCTGATTGGACTACCTTTGATGTAAAGGAGGCTATCTTAATCGGGCCAAACGATATGCCCATAGCCCATATCGAGCTATTAACTTCACCTAAAATGGACATTAAAATAGCTTATGGGAGACTTTCGCATGTTGCCCAAATGGTAGAAGATATGGATAAGGTCATCATCTTTTACCGCGACATTTTGGGTCTCCAGCTCATTAGTGATGTGCCTGTGTCCAGAGGATTGGTGGATGATGTTCTCATGCTTCCTACGGGTACCGATGTGCGACTAGCCTTTGTCAGAAAGGAAAACAGTCAGTATGCCGGGGTGGAATTTCTTGCCTTTTCTCTTAAAGGCAGGTCTTTAGCTTCTGCTGCTAAACCACCAAATTTGGGTCTCTTCTTGATTTCCTTTGAAACCGACGACCTGCCAGGCTTAGTGGAGCAATTCAAAAGTGAAAAGGTAACTATTTTATCTGGACCGATGGAACTTGAGGCTGGCCCCCACGGAAATATTAAAGCCATTACTGTGGAGGGGCCGAATCAAGAAATGCTGGAATTTTTTGAAAAATAAAGAATGCATAAAAAGAGAGCATTAGTATGAATGATTCAGTGATACAGGAGTTGGAAAGGATTGTTGGTTCCGCTCGAGTTACAGATAATGAAGGCGCTCTCTGGGCATATGCCTTCAATGATTTTGGCAGTTTATTTAACCCCCCTTTTGTGCTGGTAATTTCTAAGAGGAGAGGAAGTAACTATGACAAGGAAATACGATGTAATCGTGGTTGGTGCCGGTCCATCTGGTTTGCTGGCGGCTAAGGCAGCGGGAGAAAATGGGCTTGAAGTAGCCCTCCTAGAAAAGAAAACTGACCCTACACAACTCACCAGAGCTTGTGGCCAAACTCTAATCTCCATGAATGAGTATTTTTTTGGGAATCTAGTGCAATATAATGCTAGGGATAAGCGTATCTGTTTCATCCCTGACGGTTTTTCATTTAAATATGATGGCCCTTATTTGAATCTATATAACTTAGCAAGATACACTCCAGATGGTCATAAAATAGAATTTGGTGACTATACCGAACAAAAGAGGAAAGGAGATTCTGGGAAGGTAGCTATTAGCTTCGATAAAGAAATACTATTCCAATGTCTCCTAGACGAAGTGAAATCTTGTGGCGTTAAAGTCTTTCCCGGAGTAAACATACAGCAGGTAATAAACAGTAATGATGGGGTAAGAGTTGAAGGAAGCGGACAGACCTTTGAAAGTGCGTATCTCATTGCCGCTGACGGAGTAAACTCAAGGATAGCAGAGGTGACGGGATTCAATAAAGACCGCTACTATTACTGTAACTTCTATAGCTTGTCCTACTACCTGTCTGGTGTTGAGCCTCCTCAGCCTGAGCAGGTTGTTCTGATACCCGGTTTTAGCGAACAAGGCGCTTTTCGATGCTATTTGTTACCTCGACCTATTAGAGGAGAACATAACTTAATAGTCGTAACAGTCGATCCTCGTGTAAACCTTGAGACGGCTGTAGATTATTTCATGAATGAGGCCATTTGCGCTCCCTGGTTTAAGAAAGCTAAGAAATTGAAGGCTTTCTCCGCGGTATGTAATTGTTACTCTGCCATTATTAACCCCTATAAAGACCGTGTTTTAGTGGCAGGAGACGTCGGTTCAACGCAGGAACTGGAATTAACCGGAGCACTGATAAGTGGTTGGAAGGCAGGGCAGGCTATATCTACTGCCGTCCAAGAGGAGAAGTTAGGAATAAACGTTAAGGGCGTATCACAATATACTAATTGGTGGAAAGGGACTTATATTGATCCCGGTTGTCCTGAGATTTACATGACTGGCATGTGTACACCTTATATTTTAAACACAGCAGAGGATATGAACTACGTTTACGGTTTGATAAAAGATCCCATACCGGCATGCTGGAATCCATATACAGCAGCGAATGCCATAAGACAGAGCATGGCAAAGGCAATTGCCATAGCCCAAAAGGAGAGACCCGATATAGTCCAAAAACTAGAGAGGAAGCGCTTGCCAGCCAAGGAACTTCTTACAGAGATAACTAAGATAAGCAAACCGGTATCATAGTATATAAGACCAATAAGGAGGTAAGCATGGCAAAGAAGTACGATGTAATCGTAGTTGGTGCTGGTCCAGCAGGTCTTCTAGCGGCCAAAGCGGCTGGAGAAAATGGGCTTGAAGTGGCCCTCCTAGAAAGGAAAACAGACCCTAAACAATTGACTAGGGCTTGTGGTCAAACCTTAGTCTCTATGAACGAGTACTATTTTGGCGACTTAGTTGGATACAACAATAGGGATAAACGTATCTTTTTCCCTGTTTATAGTTTTTCATTCAAATATGATG
>DUER01000090.1 GCA_011192075.1 Dehalococcoidia bacterium
TAAAAGGATGGCTAGGCACTTCTTTGATATAGGGCTCATCTAGTGGCAAGACATTACCATCTTTATTATGAATATAGACTATCCCTTGCTTTATTTCTACGGACTCACCAGGTAAGCCGATGATGCGCTTAATAAAAGGGACTGTTTCCTGGTTACCATGTGGATAAAATGTAATTATATCACCTCGCTCGGGTTCATGAAAATGATAAGCGACCTTACTTATTAGTATACGCTGCTTTACATTAAGACTAGGTTCCATACTAGAACTCATCACAACGGAACTAGGGACTAAAGCATGGAGTAAGAAGAAGATTGCTATAGCCAGTATGATTGGTACTAATATGTTACGGAGAACATATCTGGGATTTCCCATTTCAATTCAGCTGTTCCAGTGCCCTTTTTGGTTTAGGATATAGTCATGCATCAAAATAAGAATTTCGTCTTACCACCTATTCACATTTCCACAACCTACAAACTTGACGGGTCAAGACAGTAATGCCGAATAAGGCTATCAGCGCCGTAGCGATGATTTCTCCCCATAGGATCATATGGTTCGGCTCTACAAAGTAAATCGCTCCATACTTCGCAATTAGAACAGTATGGATGCCCCAAGCTACAGACAGAGCGATGAGCAGCATTTGGCTGGCCAAAATAGATATGTCGATTTTCAGATTAGACCGCAATAGTTGAATGTCGCTAGTCATCCTGTTTCCGCTAGGCAGAGTTTTCATTGCTACTTCCTCTTTAACCATCAGGGGAATTTGCCTTGCCTATATCCTATATAACTGAAACCAGACCGAATTGTCAGGTTTACGCTTGATATACCCTTACATTGGCATCCTTTAGGCTATTCACTCCTTCCTAAAACTTCCAACTACATTCCGCACCACAGGTATTGACCAAATCTTTCAGAAGGACCAATCAAGGAAGGACATTAAGCGACAAGGATGTTATATGGGACTGGCATTGGTACTCTATCAATTGCGACTAGGATTAGCCTTTTTGGGAGTCTGCCTTGTTAAGTGTTTTCATCTGTTCTATTAGTCTCAAAACCAAATCTAATTGGGGTTTGGACAACTCTTCTAGGTCAGCTTTCACCTTGTTCCAGTCTGTAGATGACTTACGTATGGGTGAAAGGTCTTTATTAAGGATCCCAGCTGATTTCTTCAATATGCCATTTGCAAGTGTAATCATTAGGTCTTACCCCCACTTTGACATAGCCATATCTATTAAATATAACGAGAAACGGGGTCATATGTCAGGGGTTAGGCAAATTATTGTTTCTTGTACAGCGGCTCCTCGATAACAAAGATTACGCCAAAGTGTTCGGTTTAAAAAGTGTCCCATTCCGCTGATTGACAACAGGCCTCTTCAATACTATTGCCTAGCAGGCGGGCAATGGAAGGGCTGATGTAGGTTGGGACACATGTCCATATCGACAGTCCAAATAGCATCTGCTGCGTTCTCTGTAAGCACACGATAGCGTCTCTCGGTCTCCCGCAATGCATCCTTTATTTGTTATGTCATAGTTTCATCTACACGGGTATCTCTGTATTGATCACTGATCTTACTTGTACTCATTCTCTGTATCTTAGTTTGACCTCTGCTCTTCTAAAAAACGAGTAACATCATCATATTGGTATCTGCGGTCGCCACGAGGGCCAATCCGATATGTTTTTATTATTCCATTATTACTCCAGCGTCTTACCGTGTTAATATGTACATTGAGGATACGAGCTACCTCTTCTACATTCAGCATAGTATTATCATTACGAATTACCATTTTTAACTCCCTCCTATAACTATTCGGCTTATTACCCTCTATATCTTATATAACGTAGAAATACCAGAATTGTCAGGATAAGACAAAATAAGTCATGTTGAATAGTCATAACCATCAAGAAGAGGATGCCCTATAAAAACACAAGATGTTTGTGCTACAAGAGATTAAAAATAACTACCTACCATTTCTTCGGCCAATAGAGAAGACCACCACTGATCGAACATTAGCATGTCTACAATTTCATGCATATAACTGTATACTGTAAGCTCTATGACAATACGATTACAGCACTGCTAATCAAACAAAACAATTAGAGAAATTCCAAACACTCTCATGTGGGGAATTCCTCTAATTTGGTAGTATAAGGGGGTCTACCAAGCTCAATCGTCGGATTTACTATTCAGTTCTATTTCGCCCCATTACCTTGAAAGATACTCCAGATTTGCTCCGAAGTTTCACGAGACCCTTGCCAGGCTTGTTCTACGGTCTCACGACATACTCCTAACGCCCGGGCTACACTCTCTTGATAAACTTTTTCCGCTTTTTCTCTGGCTTTCTTGTGAGCTTCTTCAGCATCTCGTTCCGACTTCTCACGGACTTTCAAGGCCTCTTGTAGAGCCTCTTCACGGGCTTCATAGGCTTGCTGTTCAACCTCTTTGTAGGCATCTACCTCCTGCAATTCTCTTGTCTTATATGCCCGTGCCACTTTCCGCTGAGCTTCAAGGTAGGCACTATAAGCTAGCTCAGCTTGGGAGCGCATCTCGTCGAGGTTTTCTGTAACCCTTTGAGGAAACTCATGAGCCAATTCTGGAGCTTGTTTCTCGCCTTCACCAACGTCATTTTTGAGTTGTGTCTTTTCAATCGTTTTATTAGCCAAAATACACCTCCTTCAATCCTGTCTTTATTTGGTGGACTTCAAGTATTGGGTTGATCTTATAACTAGGGGCCAGCTATGCTGATACTGAGTTCCTGTTTGTCGTCTTGAGGCGGGCCCGAGCTGTCCGCAACATGAACTGTGAAAATGTAGTCCCCGGGTGCGGTCGGAGTTCCCGAGATAGCCCCGCTGATAGAATCAAGCGTTAACCAATCAGGCCAGTCGCCTGAGTAGCTCCAGGTGTAAGGCCCGATACCGCCAGTAGCAAATACAGTGTCATTATATGCTGTCACTACATTTCCAGCAAGTAGACTGGTTGTAGTGATCACCAGCTCAGCGGGAGCAATGCTGATACTGAGTTCTTGGGTGTCGATTTGAGCCGAACTATCATCAACCTGAACCGTGAAATTGTAGTCCCCTGGTACGGTTGGAGTTCCCGAGATAGCACCAGTGGCAGAATCAAGCGTTAGCCATAGAGGCAAGTCGCCTGAGCTCCAGGTGTAAGGCTCGGTGCCACCTATAGCCTCTACTGCGACATCATAAGGTATCCCTACCTCTCCATCAGACAGACAGTTGGTGGTGATGATTGGCATACCCTCAGCAGCAATTCTGATAGTAAAAACCTGAGTGGCGCTTTCCGCTGGGTCTGAGCTGTCCGTAACCTGAACCGTAAAAGTATACTCCCCTGCCGTCAGGGTTCCGGAGATAGCCCCAGTAGCAGGATCAAGCGTTAGCCCTAGAGGTAAGTCGCCTGAGCTCCAGGTGTAAGGCTCGGTGCCGCCAATAGCCTCTATGGTGACATCATAGGGTATCCCTACTCCACCATTAGGCAGGCAAGTGGTGGTGATTTCTAAAGCTTCGTACACCAGCAACTTGATCACGGGTTTGAAAATATAACTATATTCTTTATCTTTGGCGCCAATTTTATGTACCGATTTCTCCGCGTCAAAGTCTAGGGTAATCACCGTGGTTTTGCCCTCTACGACCTCAAATGGCCCAACGAGCTTTATCTTCCCACTGGGCACTTTGGCATAGTGCACTTCACCATCAATTTTAATTTTGACATTTCCCAATATATCTAGGCGAAGTTGCGTATACCGCCCTGCCTCCAGGGCTTCTCCGGTCAGAAAAGCCTGTATTTCTGCGAGGCCTAGTGCTATCAACTCAAAATCTTCCTCGCCATCAAATATAGGCTCCCAGGGGCCTCCTGCCTTATGAACTTCTAAGCCTTTTATCGTGACCGAAATCTCCTCAAATTCATCGGGTGCATCAGTAACGTAAACCTCGAGCATACCCATTCCTGGCGGCACTGTGGGCGTAACTGTGGACTGCATTGACGTTGGCACTCCGTTGCATCCTGTGACAAGTGCTAATATCAACACTAGAGCCGTTATCCCTAGTAAGTATTTCTTCATTTTTGTCTTCCTCCTTTTTCTTTCTGATGTTTCTCTGCATTTACTAGATATAACGTAATAATGCAAAACTTGTCAGCATAAATGGAATCATACTTTTTCCCTAGTACGATTGATTCAGGAGTTATGCTCTCTTGGCAGACTAATAGTAAAAATACAAACTTAAAAGGTGGACCAATTACTGGGGGCAGGTCATCAATACCGTTATTGCAAATCAGAGAAGTGGAAACTAATAGAAGTAACACTTCGTCATAAAGTGTAATTGGGGAGTCCATTGACATTCCAGTAAGCAATGGTCTATTCTCTAACAAAAAGGGAGGTAGATAAATGCAAGCATACTGTTTGAAGTGCCAAACTAAAAGGGAAATAAAGGATCCAAAGGCTATTACCATGAAGAATGACAGGCCGGCGACTCAAGGCACATGCCCGACGTGTGGGACAAAAATGTTCCGAATCGGAAAAAGTTGAAGCTTCAGCTTCGTCAACGATTAACTGAAAGACTGGATATACCTAGTGAATGGAAAATCCAGCCTTTCTCTTTCTTCGGGCTAACTTCTCAAGCTAATTTATAATGTGAGACAATAAATTAAAATGACGTTTTGACAGCCAGTAATTAGATGTCTAATATAGCTACGATAAATGGGAAATCCTAGGTAAGAACTATAGCAACAGAGACGGATGGTGACTAACAACGCGCTAACATACAGCTGGTTGTATAGAAAAACTTCTTTTTAGAGTTAAGGGATACTAACTAGATATGCCTGAAGCAAGATGTAATAAACCTACAGTCTCAGCAGTTTCCAGGACCAAAGAAGAAGCGAAGCAGTGCTATGACAGGATTAGTAGGTATTACGACTACTTTACGAGAGTATTCGAGCGAAAATATGCAGAAATGGCTCTAGAATGCCTGTCGATTGTAGAAGGAGAAACTGTATTGGAAATTGGCTTTGGCACAGGGCACTGCCTTAAGCGAATAGCAGAATCCATCGGCCAAAGAGGAAAAGTTTATGGTATAGATATCTCCTCCGGCATGATAGAAATAACAAAGAAAAGACTGAAGAAAGCGGGACTTGTTGGGAGAGCTGAGCTATATCGCGGGGATGCAGCGACTCTACTCTTTGATGACAACACTTTCGATGCCGTTTTTATGAGTTTTACGCTTGAACTTTTTGATACGCCTGAAATTCCGCAAGTGCTTAGGCAGATAAAGAGAGTGCTGAAGCCAGAGGGCAGGCTTGGAATTACTAGCATGTCGAAAGAGAATGGTGAATCAATATTTCTGAGAATCTACGAATGGATACATAACAAATGGCCAAAATACGTTGATTGCAGACCTATCTATGTGGAACAATCCTTAAGGGAGGCGGGATACAATATAAAAAGCAAGAAAAAGATCAGTTTGTTTCGGTTACCTGGTGAGGTTGTTATTGCCCTCAATACATCTTCTAAAAACATAGTATAGCTAGGTATACTGAAAAATAAGATATATTATCTTTTAAGTAATGAAATTGGAATTATCCGAATTTGTAAGTTATGATTCCGAACAGAATTGGGCTTTTTCTTAGTTTGTTTCAAGCGTAGAATATTAATCTGTCATGTCGTGAGTGTTTCTAACCACAGGGTTTTTCTGATGGGTTTGCTTCTAGCCACCTTTTGGTCTACTATACTTGGTATTAGCTACCTCCATCTCCATCTCCGTTGCCACCATCATCATTGCTTGCCTGAGTCTCGAGAAGCCTCACTTTAACTGCTGCGGGACGACCATCTCGTCCCTGACCCTTCTCAAATTCCACTTCCTGCCCTTCATTAAGGCTATTAAACTCCACTCCTTCAAGTACGCTGCTATGGAAGAAGAAGTCTTCGTCCTCTGACTTGATAAATCCATAACCACGGTCCATGAGCTTTGTGATTATGCCCTTAGCCATATGATACTCCTTTCCTTCTCCAACTCCGCCAGCTGGACTAATATAAGGTTAAAAGGATGGCGACAATTATTATGACACTCCCTCTTCTATTGTAAGATATATATCAATAAAATAGTAGTATTGTTGATTTGCCACGCCTATATAGATATGTATTTCCCCCTTAGGAATGTCGGGTCGGGAGTCCTTACTAGAAATAATTTTACACTCTCAGTAGCCCGTGCCACCCGTCTAGAGTGTAGGGTTATAGTGGCCCTATTTGTGTCCTATTATCACTGACGGTCTACACCTAAAAGCCAAACCGCGCCCAGAATGAACCAACAATCTTCATTAAATAAATAGCAGCGGGGACCAGAACTGACATCGCTAGGCTTCTGATGATGCCTGCGTTAAATGGCCATGTTGAGGCCTCTTTTACTCGCTTCTCGTAGGTTACCCACGCGTTAATGGTTGAGGAGAGTTCTACCATCCCCTTCAGACTACCATCTGCCGCCCGTTCCTTCAGTTCACGAGAAGCCGCCTTCAGATGTTTCTGCGCTAAGTCTAGCTCACGCCTTTTGGCCTTGGCTATAGTACTGTGTGTACCCCACATAGATAGAAAAAATAACAGTACCGTAAAGCAAACTAGAATTACCCATACAGTGATGTTATTCCACATCAGTAAGTCTTCTTGAGTTTGGAAGACCAGACTCAGGCTGATGCCGCCAATGAAAGCAAGGGAGAAGCCTAGACTTGAGCGGGCGATGGGCGTCAGCACCCCAGTATCAAATATATCCAGGTTCAGGTGCTGGCGGCTTAATCGACTAAGGTACCGGCTGGCGGTAAACGAACTATAGATTAGCCAGCTTAGTAGACCAAACAATATCATTTGCGTGACCACATCATACGCAGATAGCCAGATTGCACCGGGCTCCCAGCGTCTACCCCAACCCCAGGGTTGCCACAGAGACAACCAGAAGACTGCCCCTATGATCATAGATGCCCATTCCCAGCGGCGGTTCGGGAGTGGAACTTCCACCGCCACCCGCTTTGAGCTACCCTCGTCTATAGGCAATAATGACCGTAAGGACTGGACGGACTGCCACCACAGTCTCCAGAATACAGGATACACTACCAAGATATAGATTGTTAGAACTGGTGCATCCAGGAAACTTCGCCAGAGGTTCCACTCTGACAGTTTGGTGAAGTCACCATCTAGGTAGGCCACCAAGACTAAGACCAGGAGCATCACGACGGCAATCATTACTGTCACCCAGTACCACGGTAACCGAGAGTACTTCACTAACTCCATTAATAAGGGGTAGGAGCCGGGCTCCTTCGCCATGTGACCTCTCCTATGCGTCGTTAGTGTTTATTGCATAAACTGCTAGTGGACACTTTAAATAACCGAGGTTGCTTTATCAATTCTAGATAAAAAGGAACGAATGTAACCATCATACTAGATGCCAAACTTCACCAAAAATTGACTGATAATCTTAATTAAATAGACAGCTGCGGGCACCACTACTGACATCGCTAGCCTTCTGATAATGTTTGCGTTAAATGGCCATGTTGGGGCTTCTTTTACTCTCTTTTCGTAGGTTACCCACGCAGTAATGGTGGAAGATAGGTCACTCATACCTGTCAGCTGGCCCTGTGCCACTCGGTCCTCCAATTCACGGGAAAATACCACTAGTTGTTTCCGGGCTAGTCTCAACTTATGTTTCTTAGCCTCGCTCATAGCTCGATGGGCACTCCTCATTGAGAGAAAGAATATCAGCAGCGTAACACAAATCCAAATCACATATCCGGTGATGGTTCTCCAATCAAGCATGATCTCCCACATTACAATGATACTCAGGATGAGGAGACCGACGAAAACAAGCGAGATACCCAGGCTCCAACGTGCAATGGGTGCCAGCATTTCAGTATCCAGTATGTCCAGCTTCAGGCCGTAACGGCTCAACCGAGAGACGCGTACGATACCGATTAACGTATCATAGACGAGCCATCCAATCAGGCCATATATAATTGCGGCAGTTATGACAAAATAAACGGTCAGCCAGAAATTACCCGATACCCAATCTACAGTCCATGGTTGAAAAATGCCGCCCCAAAAGATGGCTATTCCGAGGAATATAGCTATCCACTCAGAGCGGCGGCGTGGCTTCGAGATATTTGCCGCAACCTTGTTGAAGGCATCATCTTCTAAGGATAATAACGGCTTAAAGGCTAAAACAGCCTGCTCCCGTGATCGCACCATAAAGGGATGTACCAACAGGATATAGGTTATAAAAACTATGAAAAAAAGAAGGTAACGCAGTTCACTCCACTCAAAGAGGGTAGCTAGTACGCCATCAAGGTACGCCATCAAGATTAGTAGTAGTAATAATACAACAGCAACAATAGTAATCGTCCATAACCGTGGTAGACGAGACAGTCTTATCGCTGCTTCGATTAACGGGTATGTGGGAGATTCATCTGCCAATCGTTCCCTCCA
>DUER01000091.1 GCA_011192075.1 Dehalococcoidia bacterium
GCCGACATCGCCAAACACCCTGAGACCGGCATCCAGAATGTTTCTATAGTTAGAGGGTTGGTGTTAGGTAGAAACAGGAGAGCGCTAGGCACCGGCCCCCCCACGCACCTTGGGCTAATAGTTTTGGCTAGTGAAGAAAGAGGCCAGGGCGCAGGGATAGCTACTGTCTTAGGTGCTCCTCCAGAATTGAGCCTTGCCAGCCAAGTGAAACCACCTATGGGTGTGGACGAAACTGAGATTGCGGGCGCATTTCGAGGAGAACCCGTGGAAGTGGTGAAGTGTGAGACAATAGATGTAGAGGTTCCAGCATATGCTGAGGTCATAATTGAGGGGATAACCATACCCGGCACAGGAGTATCTGATGGCCCTTTTGCTGAATGGCACGGTGATTATAGGGGGATACTGCCTGGGATTGTGCCAATAGCTGTAGGAGCTCGTGAGGTGCAGGTCACAGCCATAACCATGAGGAAGAAGCCCATTCTTCAGGCGCTGGCCTGTGGCATGCCGATGACTGAGACTCACTGGCTAAAAAAGTGGGCAGTGACTGCTGCTCTTTACCGGGAGGTGAGCAGGCTTGTTCCTTATCCAGATGACATTAAGGGAATCAACTTGACGGAGGGTGGCGCAGCAGGCGACAATCTTGTAGTTTCCATCTGCAAGAGGACAGAAAGTCAACCAAGAGATGTAATCTATCACTTGCTGTCGAGTGGTGTTAACGTGGCAAATGTGATAGTCGTCGATAATGATATTGATGTTTATAACCCTGTCGATGTGGAGTGGGCTTGGGCACATAGGGTAGACCCAAAAAGTGACATTGTTATCATACCCCGACCGGAAGGTATCCGCCATGGTAAGAAGTGGGGGATGGATGCAACCATGCCGATAAACGATAGAGAGTGGCAAAGTAAGGCCCGTGTGCCAGGAGTAGACAAGGTGGATTACGTTTAGTTATAACTAGGAGGGAATATTGACCAATAAGTGTCTGTGGGTCATTATTCATTCCGGGGCAACCCGAGTAGAATTAATACATAAGGGGGTAGAAGATGACCGTAGACGAATTCGTTAAGAACATGAAGCAGAAGGCTTCAAAGGGACTTCTTGAGGTCTCAGGTACCGGGAAACTATTTGAGAGAACCTGGACCTTACCAAAAGGGCATGCTGAAATCATGGTGATCAGAGGCGGAGCCATCGAAAAGGCGGCAATCCTACACATGGTACGGCAAGGTGTCACCATGCCTGATATTACCGGTGATGTTGATACCTTTGTATTCCAAATGGAAGTGTTTCCCGAGAACCCTTACTGCCCCATGGGGCATTTCAATACCGAGGGGATAACGAGAGAACCTCGCTTTTACAATATGAACTTGGATTTGTTTCCGGCCGTGCGAGTCGAAGAAGACCTCAGAGCAATGAAGGCTGCCATGGACGTGGTTGCTGACCGGTTCGGGAGGGACAGGGAGAAAATGAGGGAAGGACTCGATACGCACTACACAATGGAACATTTTACATTTCCACTCGCCACCAAGGTGGGTTGTAAACTAATGGAACTTAAAGATGAAGACCTTGATTTATTTGTCACCGCCTACGAGACATTCCTTGGCGTATATCTTGATATCATCAGTAAGAGAAAGGGTATTGCCTACAACGAAAGCGAAATGCAGCTTAAGTTGGAAAGAAACGGCAAGTGGCTACAATACATGACATTAAAGGATGGGGCAATCAGGGGAGCACTGGAACGAGGAATGACCCCACTAGAGTTGCTGATTGAAATGGGCTTCCCACCATCGGCTGTCTTTTAAGGACATCTAAGCTATTGACGGATTGGGAAGGAATGTCTTGTTATATTTTATAACTTGAGGAGACCGTGCTGTGTAAAAGAGAGAACTTTTGCTCAGACGTTCGAACTCTCTGTTTGATTAGTTCTTAACCTATTAATGATAATCACACTTTCTGTCTTAATAATATGCTCTGTCTTATACAGGTCTGTATAGTCGTTTTGGCAAGGCTACTTATTTGCAAAGTTGGTCGCTTTGATGTATGATACATTTAGTAGTTTCAGTTTAGGTTATTACAAGCTTCTTTTAATCACCTTTAATCTATATTGAGTATTGGGTGACCCGAACTCCAACTAAAATTCCGAAGAGAGGAGGTCATCCAATGAGTTTTCAGGACAAATCAATCCAATGTTTCGATTGTGGCACTACCTTTACTTTCAGCACAGGGGAACAAGAACAATTTGCATCAAGAGGCTATACTAATGCACCCAAGCGCTGTCCCTCATGCCGCCAAGAAAGGAAGGCACGCCAGAACGGTAACAGTGGCAATAGCTATGGAAATAATAGCTACAGCTACAAGCCTCTACGCCAAATGTTTTCTGCGGTATGCTCCGAGTGTGGCAAAGATACCCAGGTGCCATTCCAGCCACGCCAAGATCGACCGGTTTATTGTAGCAATTGTTACAATACGGTCAGACTAAGCCAATCACGCTAGTTTGCTATTGAAGACATACATAGGCCAGGAGTACCTGTCCTGTGTATGTCACTAGCACAAGGGTTACACAATTTAACAAGGGGGTTCTAATATAAAAATCCATGTGGGTAACTTATCTTACGAGGTAACCAAAGAGGAGCTAGAGCAGGAATTAATGTCTTTCGGAGAAGTGGCATCTGTAAACATCATCACCAACAGGGACAGCTGGCGAACTAATGGATTTGGCATTAGATATTAGACCAGACAGGCATTTCCCTCTTAATAATATGGTACCATTATTACGGGTAGATCAGGTGTAGTGAATTAAAAGTGATATGATATAAATAGCTATAGAGATAAAAATAATACTAGGAATAGGAAAATGTACCTAAAATTCACTTATGCGGATAAGGAAATCATGCTGACTCCAGAGGTTATCAAAGAAATAAGGAAACAGCTTGAGCCACAGATTAAGGAAATACCATTCGGTATGCTCATTGAGACAATTTAGGCCAGTGGTTTATCTGTTAAGAATATTAAAGACTTTTTTAAGAAGATAGTTTAGGTCGGGAATAGTAATTAGTTGCCCATGTGCCGCACGGGAGTAAAATTTTGAAGATGAATAATACTAACCTCCAGCATAGTGGAAAAACACAGTACTTTAACTCAGAAAC
>DUER01000092.1 GCA_011192075.1 Dehalococcoidia bacterium
AACTAAGGTTACATACTTGGCTTCACTGGCTCTTCCCAGAACCGATAGCCTCTCGCTCTCGGCTAATAATACCTCCTTCAGCAGAACCAGCCTCTCCAGGTTCTCTCTGGTCTTGCTTTGGAGTTCTCCACTGAGTTCTGCCACTTCTTGTTCAAGGCTATGAATCCGGTCCTCGGTTGCCTTGAGGAATTCTGGCAAGGTGAAATCCTCGTCTGGTATCTGGAGAACTTTGCCTCCAGCCTCGGTAACCAAAGATTCTATGATTCTTCGGTCTTCAACCTTACCAATACCATAGAAGACGGTTTCGTCCTCTACCGTGATAACCACGCTATCAAAAAGGTAGTTTTTAAGCTTATCGTGTAAACTCTCATACGCGTCACTGGGAAGCAATAAAACCCGGGAAAAAAGATAGTCTCCAGAAAAATTCAAATCTCTTACTATTAGGGGAATTTGCCGGGCAAGGGGTTCAAGATACCTCTTTAACTCGGTTAGCTGTTTAACCGCCTCGCTGCGTTCGACAATCCTCTGGTGCAGGTTGGTGAGCCTAGTGCATAATGAAACTACTTCACTATTGAGTTCGCTGAAGGGTCGGGTATATATAACTTCAATGTCCTCTGCCGGTGATACCTTCTCTTTCCCCGGCATATAATCTAATACATTGTTAACATAGGTTAATAACTCACTGACTTCACTTCGTTCATGTTCAATAGCTACCCTATCTACAGGTTTTAGCTCTTCACTTGTCTCAACATGGAGCACCCCCACTCTATGCAAAGCTTTGAGGGTTTTCTCTGAGTCATCCCTCATTGTGATTACTCTAACCTTAGCCATAGATTCAGGGGTATTGAGGATTAGAGGAATCATCTCGCCTTTGCTCCGGTGACTATATTCACTATGCGTTCTACAATCTCGCCCACTTTCTCATCGGCACGGGCTCTAACCTCGGAAGATTCCATGAGAGAAGCTTCGATTTTTTTGTTGGCTTCTTCTCTAGCCTTACGTATAATACTCTCACACTCCGTTTTGACTTCATCGATAGGCAGCTCAGAGGACGAAATTTTTTTAGCCTCCTCGTTGGCTTTAAGCAGGATTCCGTTAGCTCTGCTCCTGGCCGATCCCAGTATCTTTTCAGCTTCAACTTCTATACTTTCTACACTGCCGGTGACTTCTTCCATAGCTACGGTACCTCTTTACACATTCAATGTCATATTTAAAAATACAGTCCTACCCCCACAGGGCGACATCCAGTCAGACAAGCACAAAGCTGGAGGGTGACAGTGAATTTGAGTAGTTGACACTACAGTTATGTATTCAGAATTAACATTTTACAACAATTAGCACATGAAAGACAAATTGGGGGGGGGCACCGAGACATTTTTATCAAGCTAAGGAGGGTTATTACAGAGGTAGTATTCCTTCTCTACCAGAGGTCTAGACGACACACTTTCATCCAGTTCAAGAGCTCCTTTATATTGAACTCACCTCACTTTGAGTTTCGGGCTCCGCTTTGTATAACTTGTCCTGGCTTTCTATATGGTCGATGTATAAGACACCATTAAGATGGTCAAGCTCATGTTCCAGAGCTTGAGCCATAAGGTCAGTGGCTCTGAGCCTGATTGCTTTGCCTTGCCTGTCCCGCCCTTTCACTGTAACTGAAACCGACCGCTTTATCTCACCGGCATAACCGGGAACGCTGAGGCAAGCCTCCGACACCTCCCGCTCCCCACTGCGTTTTACTATCTGAGGATTTATGATAGTAATAGGCTCCTCACCTGGCATCTGGAGCACCACAACGCGCAAAGATACTCCTACTTGTGGGGCTGCCAATCCCACGCCTTTTGCCTGCTGCATGGTCTCCACCATATCGTCAATAAGATGCTGAATTGAACTACCGATGGTTGACACCCGTTTGGCTTTTTGTCTCAGTGTCGGGTCAGGCAGAGCACGTAGTTGCCGAATGGTCACGCTATAAAACCCTTTCTAGTGCAGAACCCGCAGCCTACTGGTCTTGTTTGGGCTCCTTACTCAAGAATATCTCGACGTTTCTGACCTTTCCCACCCCCTTCAGACAAGAAGCCATGGCCAGAACGATATTGGTAATTATTTCCCTGGGGAAAGCGCTCAAAGGTATGGAGAGATTATTTACATAGAGTGAGACCCGCTCTCTTTGAGGCTTTATGAAGCCTTCCTCCAGAAAATCAGCTAGACCTGTAATATCCTCTAGAGAAAACTGCCTTGTTTGGGTTTCCAGGGTTTCATCGGTGGCAATGGCAATAAGTTTCTTGATGTTACTGAGTGGCAGACCAACCTCCCTACGATGGACCTCTATCTTAGGCGCGCTGCCTTGCTTGAAACCATCGGTAAGGATAATGTCATAGTCTTCGCCGAGGAAATGGGCTATCTCGTCAAGGGTAACGTCGTGAGCGACTGGCTTTATTAGCACAATCTTGTCTGGGGAACTGACGGCTGTAGCTTGGCTCCCAGCATCAATATGGCGCCAGCTATCTTTACCTGGCTCATCAAAGCTCATACCTTCAGGGGTATGTTTGATGGTAGCCACTCGATAGCCCCTCGATTTTAATTCCCGAATCAGTTTTTCTATAAGGGTTGTCTTTCCTGATTTTGATTTACCTACAATTGAAACTATAGGAAGCATGCTCCCTTTCCCCCTTAATGGTTTCGGAGTACTCATTTCTCATTCCTGCTCTAATGAGTTCCTCAAGCTCATCCCATGCTGAAGCCATACATTACCTCCTGCCTTATCTTGGTCTAGCTGGTACAGCCTGAGAAAGGGATTGACCCAGGCTA
>DUER01000093.1 GCA_011192075.1 Dehalococcoidia bacterium
CACTATGGACCCCTTCATGACCGTTAAGTCCTGAGCTAGACCAGGTGAAAGTCCACCAGGGGTTCTGGCGGTGTGTTATGCACTTGACCCTGAATATCGGGCAACCTTCTCCACCAAACACGTGACCAGAAGCGATGTCCTCGGCGAAGGGTGGCATAATCTCGTCCTCGGGCAAGAATTCCCCTTCTATGACCCACTCTGCGTGGGCAGGGACCATCAGACCTGGTATCGTCTCTGACTCGACGACCTCTACCGGCTCCCCGATAAATCCCCCAAGAGTTTCGTACTCGTCGCCATCCTCTGGCCAATGCCATGTCGAATGGCCAGCGCCGACTATATGGTAGTCTGTGGGCAGAGCCAGCGCAACTGCGGCCGGCATTGGCTTATTCTTTGATCTATAGTTTTCCCAGTAGTACTTCCCACCGTCGCTCTGAACTGGCCCCAGATAAATCACAGAAGCAAACATATGCCTCTTTAATACCTCTTCAGGAAAGGGCTTGGTAGGGTCAGCGTCTTTCCACTCATACTGACCACTCCTCCAGTTACCCAAATCATGACTATTGGTCTTCGGGTCGTATACTTGGAATACCCCATTACACGTGCTCCATAATATCTGCTGATGCTCCAACCAATTCCGGGGGATGTCCTTTCTCAGATCAATTTCTGCCTCAGGGATTATGACCTGCTTAACTGGGGCGGCACTCTTGGCGACTTTTACTGGCTTGATTTTATTTGCCTGATAATTCTTTAACTTTGCGGCCAGCTCCTCTTTATTTTTACAGCCTAGCGATCTCAGTGTTCTTTCCCGACCGGGCCAACAGTTGACAACCAGTGGGATATCTGGTCTATTATTGACTGGCTTCTCGATGATACCAATCGGCTTCCCGGGCAAGCTGTGGAGGTAACGGGCATAACCCCTGAGCTCCGTCTCAGGTATCTTGCCGGGCACGTCATTTCCGATGTCAACAATGTTGCTGTAATCCCCGCACTTTATCGGAGCCTTTGTCCGAATCACATTCCCCAGTTGCTCTTCTTCAAGGACCCAGTCACGGAAACTCTTGTATGGATATGGCATTTCTAAACCTCCTTAGTGTTTAAATACTCGACCTGACAAATGACTTTCCTCCTACATTTGTTCACCTCCTTAGTTGATTTGGCCAAGAATTTAGCGGGTAAAGCAACTTCTAAATTATTCTCTTCTGCTTTAACTCCTTTAGCTTGGACGGTCCCCACCCTAGATACTTGAGGTAGATATGCTCATTATCATAGCCCACCGGTCGGCATACCCACTTTGTTCGTACTGGCGTTTCCGTCATCTTATGTTGTGCCTGAGCTACGATGAGCTCTCCATAAACAGGGTCTTGAATTGGGGTAAACATACCTCTATCTAACCAATTGGCATCTTTCATGGTTTCCTCAGTAGAACATACTGGGGCCACCACCGGAGTAATGGGTGCTAAACGACCCTTCTTGGCATATTCGATAGACATCCCTATGAGTTCTTCATTGGTATACTTGCGCGTCTCCTCAAAGATCAAAGGTGCCCATTTCAATTGCTGCTCTTTCTGCATGAAAAATGACAGGTTCGTCCAGCTGGCGGCACCCCACTCATCCCATTTTCCCACCATGTCGGCAAAAGCTTGCCACATCTCCAACCTCAAACCACCCAGGAAAACGGCGCCATCCTTGGTCGGCGCGAAGCAGTAGAGAAAGGCGCAGACGTCCATGCTACCAAACCGCTCATTAATAATTCCTGTGTCGTAATACCACAGTGCTGCATAGTCATCAAAACGGGCGTAGGCTTCAGCAGTTGCTACATCCAAGGCCTGTCCCTCTCCGGTTATTCCTCGCCAGTGTAAAGCAGCCAGAATACCAACCGACATAAATGTCCCTGCTATAGTCCAGGCTATCCAAGGGCCAGCCTTGGTGGGAACTGCCCAGGGATATTCATCATAGCTTTTGCCCTCGGGCATTACTTCCCCCGTAGCCGACTGTATTCCTGCCCTAGCCTGAGCTATATTATCATAGTCTGGCATTTGTCTCTGGCTCATAGGTCCGAACTGCCCGTAAGCCGTTATAGAAGCGAATATCAGCCTAGGGTTAATTTCTTTCAGCTGTTCGTAACCAATACCCCACTTATCCATAACGCCTGGTCTATAGGTCTCTACAAGCACATCCACCTGGCTCACCAAACCTTTGAGTATCTCCCTACCTTCAGGTTTGGTAAGATCGAGGCTCATATGGAATTTGTTCCTGCCTTCAGTTAAATAGTTAAGGCCTTCACCCTGATACAGCATGCCGTAAGGGGTGCAGGTTCTGATGAAATCGCCCTCTGGAGGTTCTATTCTCAAAACCTCAGCACCAAACTCAGCTAAAAGCGAAGAGCAATAGCATCCGGCGAAACTCTTGTAGCTTAAGTCCAACACGGTTATATCGTCCAAAGCCTCGGGCTTAGTATGAGCAATCCGGGGGTCATCTCTTTCCCTTACCCATTCTGACCACTTCTGCTGTTCCATCTCGGATATTCCTACCTCCTTTTCTCAGTGCCACCATTCAAAAAAGCTCAGTCCCTAGCCATAATTAGCCCAGCCTTACCGTCCCAGTCAGGTGGCGGTCGGTGTCCCCGTACATCCGCCCATTTGCCTAGGGTGCCAGACCGATATAACTCCTTAATCTCGTCTTCACTCTTTCCCAGGTGATATTTCATTATATAGTCATTATCAAAGCCGACTGCTCTCGCCGACCACTTGACCTTGGGTGGGCTCTTGGACATCATCACCGGAAATTCATATTCGAGGTACGGACCGAGAAGGGGATCATCGACGTTGGTCATAAAGCCTCGCTCCCGGAAATGCGTATCCTCCACGACATCCTTGAAACTGTACAGATGGGAGGCAGCGAATCCATATTTCTCGGCTAATGCCTCGAGTTCCTCAGGTTTTTTAGTTCTTGCCCAATCAGCGATAATCTTGAGGATAGCAATAGCGTTATCTTCCTGGAGTCGAGTCAGTAAATCTTTGAATCTGGGGTCTTCAGCTAGTTCCGGCTTGTCCATGGCGGTACACAGTCCCTTAAATTCCTCTGGAGCCGCTGCTGCTATAGCCACGAAGGTATCATCAGCACAGCGGAACGTGTCGGCCGGACATATGGATATATCCCTGTTTCCGGTAGGCATGGCCACCTTGCCGGTAATTTGTTGGTAAGGCCAAATCCAGGACATGGCACGCATGATATTTTCGGTCTGTGACAATTCGATGTACTGTCCTTTGCCTGTTCTCTCACGATAATGAAGGGCTGCCAGTACTGCCAATTCACCCACCAAGC
>DUER01000094.1 GCA_011192075.1 Dehalococcoidia bacterium
TATACCAACCAGCACTCCGATTCTAGGGTTTATTACTCCAGGTGTATTTGGGCCGACAATTATGACATCCCCCTTCTTATCGGCTTTGGCAATGAAATCCATAGTATCTTTTTGTGGAATACCCTCGGTAATAATCACCAACGTCTTTATGCCAGCATCAATGGCTTCAATAACAGCACCTCGGGCAGAAGCGGCGGGAACAAATAAGATAGAGGTGTTAGCACCGTGATTACTGACTGCCTCGGAAACTGTGTTGTAGACAGGCACACCATCAACCTGTTGCCCGCCCTTCCCCGGAGTCACGCCGGCGACTATTTCTGTACCGTAACGTAGCATTAATGCGGTGTGAAATCTGCCTTCATCTCCAGTTATACCCTGAACTACAACTCTTGAATCTCTATTTAGTATGCTTCTCAACTTAACCTGCCTTTAGTCTTAAGACTTCTTCTATGGCCTCTTCCATACTATGGTAGCTATTAATCCCGGCCTGGCGCAGTATCTGGACTCCCCTCTCTTCATTTGTCCCAATCAACCTTACGGCCATTGGCTTTCTTATACTGGATTCATTGAGTGCTTGGACGATTGCCTCGGCGACTACGTCACACCTTGTTATCCCGCCGAGAATATTTATTAGAACTACTTTTGTCTCTGGTTTGGTCAAAACCAGCATAATTCCTCTTTTGGTAATTTCTGTCTGACCCCCTCCACCCAAATCCAGGAAGTTTCCTGGTCTACCACCAAAAAGCCCAACGAGGTCTATCGTTGCCATGACTAAACCGGCACCGTTGCCAATAATGCCTATATCTCCGTCCAAATCTACATAGGCCAGGTTCTGCTTTCTAGCCTCAGCTTCTCTAGGGGTGTCATCTAATCTTAGGAAACTTCTGTCCTTGAATTCGGGATGCCTGAAAACGGCATTATCATCCAGTATTATCCTGGCGTCGACAGCGGTAAATTCACCCGAGGATGTCTTGACTAAGGGGTTAATCTCGACTAGCTCAGCATCATAGTCTATAGCCACTCTATAGAGAATACCGAGGGTGTCCGCAAACGTGGCGGCATCGTCCTTATCCAAGCTGAATCGGCCCAGCATCCCTACGGCGTCTACTTTACTGAAGCCGGCAGTGATGTCGACCCAATGTCGTGATATTTTCTCCGGGGATGCCTTGGCTACCTCCTCAATATCAACGCCACCACTGGTAGAAGCCAGCACGATATATGCCCTGGCTTGTCTATCTATGGCTACTGAGGCGTAGAGTTGGGCAGCTATGTCTAGCTTCTCTTCAACGAGCAAGTGGTCTACCTGGCATCCTTTAATGGTGCTACCAAAAAGGTTTGAGGCAGCCTCTTTAGCCCCCCTGGCGTCGTTAACAAATTTTATCCCCCCAGCCTTGCCCCGGCTTGATACCAATATTTGAGACTTCAATGCTATAGGTTTACCTATCTGCGTGGCTATTGTTTCAACTTCGTCTAACTTGCTAGCAATGTTACCTTTAGGAACTGATATGCCGTATTTTTTTAGAATGTTCTTGGCTTCAAATTCAAAAATCTTCATTCGTCACACACACATTGTAATTCTATATGAAAACCACCCATTATCCATTCCTTTTCCAAATATTCAGACCTTCAATCCCTTCAGGATATCTCTGGTAATGATACTTCTCTGCAAATCCAAGGCAAGCTCGGTGGTGCTGGTAGCTAGGGTATTGCGGCATAGCCTCTCCATGGGTAGTCCAGCTATATGGGGTGGGCCGTTGAATATATGAGACACTCTATCAGCGACTCTATATATTATTTCAGTAGCGAATAGCTTTACCATTGCTGCTTCACGCTGAATATACTCTTCATTATCTGCTTTACAGGCTGCTTCATAAACCATAAGTCGGGCGGCGTGAACTGCCACCGCTATATCAGCTAATGCTGCTTCAACGCTAGTTCGCTTGGCAATAAATTGCCCAAATGACAGGAGTGATTGGGCTTGTGTGGTTGATTCCTCAAGCAATCTCTGGGCGAATCCTATGCACCTAGCGCCTCTTATTACCCGCCTCGAAGGGAGCCATTTCTTGCCTAGATGGAGAGCCTTGCCTTCTTCTCCCAGTATGTTCTCCACCGGTACCCGGCAACGGTCAAAGGTCAACGATATAGGCTCTCTTAACCGAGTTTGCCAGCCTGTCCTTTCTTCCTCGCCGGTTACGCTAAAACCAGGGACATTCTCATCTACTAGAAAGCAAGTTAGTTCCTCCTTAGCGCCTTTCTGGTTAGTGGTGGCAAAGACAATGGCAAAGTAGTCTTCGCCAGCTTTGGAGAGTGAGAGCTTCTGACCGTTGAGAATATAGTGGCCATTTCCCTTTTCAGCCCTCATCTCTAGGCTGGAGATATTGGCTCCCTTTTGTGGCTCTAATAGTGCCAGGTAAGCATGTTTTTGCCTATTAAGTACGGGCAAGAAATACTTTTCATTCTGTTCAGCATTGCAATCAAAGAGGATAGGGGTGACATCACCAAAATTGAATGGAATAATTGTCTGGGCCAGCTCTTCTTCAACCAAACAACTACATAATGTACCTAGTCCGGCACCACCGAACTCCTCCGGTATATTTATCCCCCACAGCCCTGTTTCATTGGCCATCTTGATGAGTCCTTCTTCAATCTCTGTTGGCAGAGATATTCGGGCGTCACTCAGGTCAGCAGATCGTCCCAGAATGTCTCTCTCCAAGGGCTTCAACTGGTCGTTAACAAAGTCTCTTACCAGACTCCGTACCATTTTTAATTCTTGGGGTATCTCAAAGTCCATTATGTTTCTCCCGACTTTAGGTTTGGCTAAGGGCTTCTTCTAGAAATAGATCCAGATCAAGCTCATCTTCATCACCGATTCGCTGCTCTAGGCATGCCATAACCTCTACCATGCGGTGATTGATGACATAGTGCTTAATAGTAGTATCTACCTGAGGGCAGACCAGGATGCAGGCATCACATTGGTCGCAGTCCTCACCAACTATGCTTTCTAGAGCCATTGATGTGCGTTGTTCTGTCTTCTCGCGGCGCGATGGCTCGCGAAACAAAAAGGGGCAGATATCTATACAGTTGCCACAGCCTAAGCATTCCTTGTGGCCACTAATGTCTTCTACTATATTGAGCGTGTGTCCGGGACTAAACCCACTAGAGAGGAGGCGACAGCGGCTTACGGGCGGACTTTTAGTATTCAATATTTCGTTCAAAATACATTCAATCTCTTTGGTATTGATTTGATTACGTAGTGGCATATCGTTCTCTCCAAATCTTAGGCTACTTTTGTTTGGCCGACAGCTAATGTCTGTTTGCTGTAATCAGATAAGTAATCGTGTGGCTGTCTGGTATAATTAGGTAACAGTAATGGTGAGGCTGGTCGTAGTTCAGCTAAACCAGCCTGTTTCAATCCTGATTGCCATTGGCGCACATGGTCTAGTGTGAGAGCGCCCAGCTTTGCCTGTTTAGCATATTGAGCGGCAGCTCGGCCGGCTCTCCTCCCAAAGACAAATATATCCAGTGTTGAGTTTCCGATAAGCCTGTTTCGGCCGTGTATTCCACCTACACATTCGCCAGCACCAAACAGCCCGGGTACACTGCTGGCACCATCAGTGTCAATCTTGACCCCCCCATTCTGGTAGTGCAACGTGGGGTAGATTGACATGGGTTCTTTAGTTATATCAATATCGAAGCGGCTGAACTGACGAACCATAGCTGGCAGCTCTCGCGCTATCGTTCCTTCCCCTCGTATCATGTCAATCATTGGTGAATCCAGCCACACCCCAACCTCTCCGGTGGGTGTCTTCACGCCTTTGCCACGCCCCTTACATTCCCTTATATTTGCTGAGGCAACGATATCACGCGGCTCTAAGGGATTGATGAACTGCTCTCCATCAATGTTGACCAGTTGTGCCCCGAGGGCTCGCACCTTCTCGGTAATCAACTGCCCCAAGATCTGCACAGGGTGGGCAGCACCGGTGGGGTGATATTGCATGGTGTCCATAAAGATTAGCTCGGCGCCCGCTCGATAGGCAATTACCAGTCCATCAGCGGTAGCACCGTAGTGATTGGTGGTAGGGAAATTCTGGATATGCAAACGTCCCATGCCACCTGTACTCACGATAACCGCTTTGGCCCGTACCAATATAGGTTCATTGGTCTCCAGATTGACCAGTATCGCTCCAGCTATCTGCCCTTTGGCATCCTTCAATAACTCTACTGCTGGTGCGAACTCCAGATAATTTATGCCCTTGTTCCTGACCTCGTCGCGTAAAACGCGCATTTCCTCTAGGCCGGTATAATCACGGGCTGAGTGTAGTCTCAATCTGGAAGCACCACCGCCGGATAATTCACGCATGGAACCATCGGGGTTCTTATCCCAGTTAACCCCCAGTGTTTCCAGCCATTTGATAACCATAGGAGCATCTTTCACCAGTGCCTCTACCAGTTCCGGCACATTATCAAAGTGGCCACCACCCATTGTATCCAGGTAATGAATAAGCAGAGAATCATTAGGTCTATCAGCA
>DUER01000095.1 GCA_011192075.1 Dehalococcoidia bacterium
AGCTTCCTGTTCACCGCGCATGCATGAGCTTACTTTTCGTAATACCTGCCGTGAGGCGGGGCTCAATCCCTACCTCTATACGCATGCTAACATTCGTGAGCACTGTAGCTGGGTGCATCGAGACAAGGAGGCAGCAACAAAAAAGGCTAAGGACTTAATCCGAGCCGCAGTTAGAAGGGCCTATCATCAGGAGTCTTTGGAGATTAAGGAAGCTCCGGTCAATCCGAATACCTTGGTCGTCGGGGGTGGTATCGCTGGTATCACCGCAGCCCTAAAAATTGCAGCCTCCGAAAACAAGGTGTATCTGGTGGAGAAAGAGCCCTCGATCGGTGGTCGCATGAGCCAGCTTGACATGACCTTCCCTACCTTAGACTGTTCTGAGTGCATCCTGACGCCAAAGATGACAGATGTCGGCTCAAATCCATATATCGATCTGATGACCTATAGCAAGATTGAGGAAATATCTGGGTATATAGGCAATTTCAAGGTTAAGATCAGGAAACAGGCACGTTTTGTTACCGAGAAATGCAATAACTGCAACATCTGTTTGGACAAGTGCCCGGTGAGATACGTGCCCCAGGCAGAGCCGGTAGAGAAAGAGGGTTCGCCCGAATCGAATCTGGAATGGGATCAGCTTCTAAAGCGAGGTCAGGAAGTTGAAAAGAATGAAGTCAGCCTGACCATTGATGGCAAAGAGATCAAGATTGAGGAAGGGATGACCATTCTGGAAGCTGCTAAGAGCGCAGATATTGAAATCCCTACCCTCTGCTATCACCCGGCCCTTTCCCCGGCCGGTGCCTGCCGTGTCTGTTCAGTTGAAATCACTAGTCGGGGCCGAAAACGGATCGTTACTTCCTGTAATTATCAGGTCGAAGATGGCCTGGTTGTGAGCACCAGTTCCCCTGACGTGATCCGGATGCGTAAGGTGCTCTGCGAGTTACTGCTGGCAAGGTGTCCGGAGTCCGAGGTGATACAGGGCTTAGCGCGACAGTACGGGATTGAAGAGCCACGCTTTGAACTGAAATGGGATAAGTGCATTCACTGTGGATTATGCACCCGGGTTTGTGCGGAGCGGATGGGAAGGAGTGTGATCGGAGTGGTTGGTCGAGGTGTAGAGCGACGGGTGACCACCCCGTTTCAGATGACGGAAGATGAAGCCGATGACCTGTGTATGGCCTGTGGTGCATGTGCTTTTGTCTGTCCTACTGGGGCTATTAATCTTGATGAGATCACGGCTAAGAAACCAGTGCCGATTCTTTCCGAGTTTGATCTGGGCTTAAAGTCAAGGGCGCCGGTCTATCTTCCCTTTGCCCAGGCGGTACCGAATGTGCCTGTGATCGACCGTAGTACGTGTGCCCATTTTGCTACCGGCAGGTGTCAAATCTGTGCTGATCTGTGCCCCACTGGGGCAATTGATTTCGAACAGGTTGATGAGTTAGTCGAATTAGAGGTGGGTTCAATTATTGTCGCTACTGGCTACGATATTTTTAACCCCGACGTAATTACCCAATATGGCTACGGTAAGTATGATAATGTAATCACGGCTCTTGAATTTGAAAGACTTTGCTGTGCTGGTGGACCGACTGGAGGTGAGATACTGCTGAAGGATGGTAGAAAACCAGAAAGTGTAGCTATAATCCACTGTGTTGGCAGTCGAGATCATAACTACCATGAGTATTGCTCTAGGGTATGTTGTATGTATGCCCTTAAGGATGCCTATCTGATAAGGGAGAAGACAGGCGCCGAGGTCTATGAAATGTATATCGACATGCGCTGCTTTGGGGAGGGCTATGAGGAGTTCTATAAGGGCCGTTCTGAACAGGGCGTCCATTTTATCCGGGGTAAACCATCCGAGGTAACTGATAGAGCTACAATTGAAGAGGAAATGGGGAAATTGATCGTCGTCACCGAGAATACCTTGCTGGGGGGCATACTCCGAGTTCCGGTAGACATGGTTATCCTATGCACTGCTTTGGAACCTCGTTCTGATGCCGAACAAGTGGCTAGACTGCTTAACATTGGTCGTAGGCCCGACGGCTTCCTTCAGGAAAAGCACCTCAAGCTTGACCCTGTAGCTACACCTACCAGTGGCGTCTTTGTGGTCGGTTGCTGTCAAAGCCCTAAGGACATTTCTGACACGGTATCCCAGTCTCTAGGGGGAGCGGCCGAAGCCCTAGCTCTGATCGGTAAGGGCAGAATCACCCTTGAAGCAGCCGTGGCTATGGTTAATCTGGACTTGTGCATTGGATGTGGGCGATGCCGCGAAGTCTGCGAATTCCACACCCTTGATATTATCAAAAATGAAAGAGAAATGCCGGTCTGCCAGGTGAATGAGGTCGTCTGTCAGGGCTGCGGATCCTGTGCTGTTGCCTGTCCTACTGGTGCCATGACTATCAAACACTTTACCGAGGATGAAATCCTGGCCACGGTTGATGCTCTTGTTGAGGCTACATGATGACTGACTTCGAACCGCTTATTATCGCTTTTGCTTGTAACTGGTGTTCCTACGCTGCTTCTGACGTTGCTGGGACAAGCCGAACCTGCTACCCAGCCAACGTGCGCATCATTAGAGTCATGTGCAGCGGTATGGTTGAACCGACATACATATTAAAAGCTTTGGATGGTGGTGCTGATGGTGTGCTCCTTGCTGGTTGCCGCCCTGGGGACTGCCACTACATTTCGGGGAATCTTAAGGCAGAAAGAATGGTTGAGGGACTCAGAGTTTTGCTACGCAGGTTGGGACTTGAGGAAGAACGCCTCAGGCTAAGGTGGATATCAGCGGGAGAAGGTGGGCTATTCGCTAAGACCATTGAGGAAATGGTAGCTCAGCTTAAAGAAAAAGGACCATCACGTTTGAAGAAGAGCAAAGGAGGAATATCTGGTATTTAAGCGCTTGTTGCGTCGTATTCGGTGGTTTTAATATATTTTGATTTTATGGGTCAAGAATTAGAGGCTTTCCGTGGAATGATGGCTGAATTTCTTTAATCTCTCTGTCATTGCCTGCCAGTGAGTCCCTCTCCAGTAGAGTCGATGGCAGTTAGGGCACTCCATATACTGGTCCTGGGTTCGAAAGACATAGGGGGGTACCCGGCTTTTCACCTGGGGCTTGCTTTTTCCCACCAGGGGCTGGTTGCATTCCAGGCAGATGGTGAACGGCTTGAAGAAGAAACTCAGTCCCAGTGTATCTATTACCTGGAACATCTGACGCTCGGACTCATCACCTTGAATAAGGATGGCCTTGATTCGTCCGCTGGTCACCACTCGCCTTCTCATAATCTGGGTGTCTTTGGTCAGTATCACCCTGCCCTCATCTCTAGCA
>DUER01000096.1 GCA_011192075.1 Dehalococcoidia bacterium
GCAAGTTAACCTACTATATAAAGTGGAGATAGGGGGATTCGAACCCCCGACCTCTGCGATGCGAACGCAGCGCTCTCCCTATTGAGCTATATCCCCACCTGTAAAGAAATTATAACATACCCCTTCTGGGTTTCAAAATGCCTTCCTTGTCAGTCTCGGCCAATATTGCTATACTTAATATGCTATTCACAGGGCTGAGAAAGGCAATGAATTTTGAGACTATTATCGGGCTGGAGGTTCATGCTCAACTACTAACCAAGAGCAAGATGTTCTGTCGGTGCAATGCTGACTATGCTAATGCTTCACCAAATATCCAAGTTTGCCCGGTGTGTCTGGGAATGCCCGGTGTTCTACCTACTATTAACCAGCAGGCGGTGGAATATACCATAATGACAGCTTTGGCACTAAACTGTACTATCTCTGATTATACCAAGTTTGACCGAAAGAACTATCCGTACCCTGACCTGATGAAGGGCTATCAGATATCACAGTATGATGCTCCCATTGGGCATCACGGCTGGTTCACTATTGAAGTTAACGGTGAGAAGAAGAAGGCAGGCATAACCCGTGTTCACCTTGAGGAGGATGTGGCCAAGCTACTGCACCGCACCTCCTCAGACGGAGAATCGTATAGCCTGGTAGATGTTAACCGTTCCGGGGTGCCGCTAATGGAGATTGTCGGTGAGCCTGACCTGCGTTCCCCTGAAGAAGCTCGACAATACCTTATGAAGCTACGCAGCATATTGCAGTACCTCGGCGTCTCTACGGGAAACATGGAGGAGGGTAGCTTCAGGTGTGATGCCAATATCAGTATTCGCCCTGAAGACAGCTTGGACTCTATGGCTAAGGTTGAGGTTAAGAATATGAATAGCTTCAGGGCAGTCTATCGGGCTCTGGAATATGAAGCCAAGCGTCAGAGAAAGGCAATTGCCGAGGGCAAGAAGCTTGTCCAAGAGACTAGAGGCTGGGTGGAGGAGAAGGGGAGAACTGTTGCCCAACGCAGCAAGGAGTATGCCCACGACTACCGCTACTTCCCTGAGCCGGACCTCCCACCATTAGTCCTAGACCAGGAGTGGGTGAAAGAAATAAGGTCAAAGCTCCCTGAGTTGCCTGAGCTCAGGCGAGACCGATTTATGGCTCAATATAGCCTGTCACTCTACGATGCCAATCTGCTTACCAGCTCTAGAGCAATGGCTGATTACTTTGAAGACTGCCTGAAAACTGAAGGGTACAAAAAACTGCCGCAGGGTAAAGGGACTAAAGAGATAAGTAATTGGCTCTTGGGGGCGGCCAGTGGCATAATGAATGCTGCTAATATTGATATAATAGAATTTCGCAAAAGGGTCTCTCCTCGACAGTTTGTCGTATTATTAACCGAGCACTTACAGGGCATTGTCAACAGCACCAGTAGCAAATCTGTGCTTGAGGAAATGTCTCGAACTAGAAAGGACTCTACCGATATTATTCAGGAGCGAGGACTCAGCCAGATAAGTGATACCCAGCAGCTTGAAGAGGTGGTTACTGAAGTAATAGCCACCAATAATCAGGCCGTGGCTGATTTTAAATCAGGAAAGGAATCGGCGCTGAAGTTTCTTATTGGGCAGGTAATGAAGGCTACCAGAGGTCGTGCCAATCCTAAGCTGGTCAGTGAATTATTAAAGAAAAAGCTTGAGAAGGAATGAGATGCAGACTTACTTGAATGTGGCTCAAATTGTCTTGTCTATAGCCCTGATACTAGCTATCCTGCTTCAAGTCAGGGGTGGTGGTCTAGGCGGTATTTTTGGTCAGGCTGATACTGTCTTTCGAACTAAACGAGGTGTGGAAAGGACACTGTTTCAACTTACCATCGTCCTAGTAGTCCTTTTTATCATTATCTCCATATTAAGCCTCACCCTTAGCTAGTAATCGGGAGCGTTGCCAAAGCATATCAGGCAAATATTACTCTGGTTTTAATATGGGCGCCATAATAACTTTGACTACTGATTTAGGTTTGAACGATGCTTATGTAGCGGCTATGAAGGGAGTGATACTCGGTATTAATCCTGAAGTAAGGTTAATCGATATTTGTCATACTATCAAACCCCAGAATATCCTGCAGGCCGCCTTTATTCTGAGTACAGCGTATGAGTTTTTCCCTCAAAAAACAATCCATTTAGTAGTAGTTGACCCCGAGGTTGGCACTGAACGAAGAGCTATTATTCTGAGAACACCATCGGCTGACTTTGTTGCCCCTGATAATGGTGTCCTGAGTTATGTTATACGGCAATCTTTAAACAAGTCAGCGGAGGAAAATACTAACCTCCAGCAAATAGAGCTTAAGCCAGAACTGGAAGCCGTTGCTATCACTGAGTCCCAGTTCTGGCGGTTGCCGGTTAGCCCTACCTTCCATGGACGTGATATCTTTGCCCCGGTAGCGGCTCAGCTTTCCTTAGGCTTCCGACCGATAGACTTTGGCGAGGCAATAAATTCGGTTTCAATGTTGCCGCTTCCCCATCCATATTGGACGCTGGATGGCAGGCTAGCGGGGCATATTCTTCACATTGATAGCTTTGGTAATTTAATTACTAATATTAGGAGCAGCGACTTACCCCAGACAAAACAGGCCATAACCATTGAGGTCGGTAATCAGCTAATCTCTGGTTTAAGCCGCACTTATGCTGAAGGTAAAGGATTGCTGGCCCTCATTGGCAGCAGTGGATATTTGGAGATAGCACTAGTCGGGGGCAGTGCCTGTGCCCTCATTGATACTAAGGTAGGTAATGAGCTAAGAGTAAAATAACTATTAGTGGTAACTAATAAATTATCCCGTGTGCCGAAAAGAAGTAAACCTATAAGCAAGTTACCGAAAGGAGTGTCCAATGAAAAAATGGTTATTAGTTATTAGGGCTCCATTCTTACCTCTCTCTGTAGTGCTGGCATTCCTCGGTGCCTGTATCGCATGGTATGAATCTAAAGAATACGGCGGGTCATTTGATATGGGTTATGCTTGGCTAGCCTTCCTCGGGCTGCTTCTAGCCCACATCAGTGTCGACGTACTTAACGAGTACTTCGACTACAAAAGCGGGGTAGACTTAAAGACTCAAAGGACTCCCTTCAGCGGGGGTAGCGGCGCACTTCCGTCCGGTCTAATTACACCAAAGCAGGCATTATGGCTGGGCGTGGGCACTTTACTGGCGATTGTACCGATAGGCATCTACTTCTCGATGGTCCAAGGCTGGCTGCTGGTGCCACTACTTGTGGTAGCTGCCGCTTTCATCGTCCTCTATACACCCTTCATCCTCAAGGTGGGATGGCCGGAGTGGGCTCCGGGGTTGGGGATGGGAGCTTTGCCGGTTCTTGGAGCTTACTTCATTCAGACCGGCGAATATACTCTGACCGCGGTTATTGCTTGTATACCCTCGGGCATTCTGGTGCATAACCTGCTCCTGTTGAATGAATTTCCCGATGTAGAGGCCGATACTACCGCCAAGCGAAGAACACTGCCTATAGCAATCGGAAAGGAAAAGGCAAGCATCGTCTATTCAGTACTGACGGGGATAGTATATCTGTGGATAATCGGCGGAGTGGTGGCCGGGCAGATGCCAATCCTCTCTTTACTCGGCTTGCTAACACTCCCCCTCGCCATAAAGGCTATTCGGGGTGCCCGGAAGCATCAAGATATGACCACGCTGGTGCCGGCTATGACTAATAACGTTCTGGTTGTCCTGCTAACCCAGTTGCTCATGGGCATCGGCTATATTCTGGCTGGAGTCTTCTAAGATTGGTGGTAGGATAATGTCGGTTGATTTGGTTTTGCTCCATGCCCCCAGTGTATATGATTTTCGCCAAAAAACGATTCTTTACGGACCGATTAGTGAGCAGATTCCATCCTCTCCCATTTTCGAGATGTATCCCATCGGTCTTACCAGCATTGCTGAATATCTGGAGCGTGCTGGCTATCGGGTGCGCATTGTTAACCTTGCCGTACGTATGCTAAACGATGGGAACTTTAACGCTGAGAAAATGATAGAGCGCCTGAGGTCGCCAGTCTTTGGCATTGACTTACATTGGATGGTGCATTGCCACGGGGCTATTGAGGTGGTGAGAATAGTGAAAAAATACCATCCTGAAGCCAAGGTAGTGGTCGGCGGCTTTTCCGCTTCTTACTACTACAAGGAGCTAATCGAGTACCCTGAGATAGATTATGTGCTGAGAGGTGATTCTACAGAAGAACCCCTCCGGCAGCTAATGGATTGCATAATGAAACAGAGGAAGCCTGAAGCAGTGCCTAACCTTGTTTGGCGAGATAGCCAGGGTACGGTGCAAGAGAATCCCTTCTCCCATATCCCGGCTGACCTCAGCCATGTTATGGTTAGGCATTACGCTAATACTGTACGCTCGGTGATTAAATACCGTGACCTGGCTAGCTATATCCCTTTCAAAGGGTGGACACAGTATCCTATTACTGCCGTGTTTACCTGCCGTGGTTGTACCCAAAATTGCACTATCTGTGGAGGCTCCGCTGCCACCTTCCAGAAATTCTATAACCGAGAAAAAACTGTTTTCCGCTCTCCAGAATCGGTGGCTGGGGATATAAAGCAAATTGAGCGCTTTAGTAATGGTCCTGCCTTCATTCTGGGTGATGTGCGCCAAGCCGGAGAGGAATATGCCTATGAGCTTTTTCGCTTGCTCCAGAAGGATGGAGTGAAGAATCAGCTTATCTTTGAAATATTCACCCCTGCCTCGACAGACTTCCTGCGTCAGATGAGTCTGTGCTCCCCTAATTTCTGTCTGGAGATTTCTCCCGAGTCCCATGACCCTGAAGTGAGGCGAGCCGAGGGCAGGCCTTATTCCAGTGAAGCCCTGGAGCAAACTGTGGGTGATGCCCTTGATGCCGGCTGCGGGCGACTAGACCTTTTCTTCATGATTGGACTACCAAAGCAAAACCCGCAGTCGGTAATGGATACTGTTGACTACTGCGGCTTCTTATTAGACAAGTTTAAGGGGGATAAGAGGCTTTCCTTATTTGTTGCTCCGCTAGCGCCCTTCCTTGACCCGGGCAGTCTTGCCTTTGAGCAGCCAGAGCGCCATGGCTACCGCATTCTGTTTCGGACTTTGGCGGAACATCGCCAGGCTCTAGTAGCGCCAAGCTGGAAGTACTCCTTAAATTACGAGACCGACTGGATGTCACGCCAGCAAATTGTAGACACTACCTACAAAGCTATGATGCGCCTGAACCGCTTGAAGGCAAAGCATGGGGTTATCTCAATGCCGATGGCTGAGGCGGAGAATCAGCGCCTTGAAGCTGCCTCGGAGATAGTGCCTATCATCGATGGTATATTATCTGGGGGTAACAGTGAGAGGGAGTTGTCTCGCCTAAAAGCAAGGATAGACCAGATAAATATGTCTCCAATGACACACTGGGCAGAGTTAGAGCTACCCTTGGGGCTTGTTAAGGTGAAATTCTTACGCTCACTCTGGTCGTGGGCCACTGGGCGATGATGCAGGCAGCATAGAGTTCAACGTTTCATCTATTCCAGCACTACCGCCGTGCCGTAGGCTAGCACCTCGGCGGCGTTGCTCATTACCATTGATGTGCCAAACCTCATATTAACTATGGCGTTAGCCCCCTCCTTTTCAGCGGCCTCTACCATTCTCTGGAGAGCTTGCTCCCTAGCTTCAGCCATCATCTTGGTGTATTCGCTTATCTCACCGCCTACCATACCCCTCAGCCCAGCCATAATATCCCTGCCCATATGCCTGGCCCGGATAGTGCTCCCTTTTACCAACCCTATAGTTTTGACAATATTCTTGCCTTCTACCTGACCTGAGGTGGTGACAATCAATTTTCTACCTCCTTGAAATTCTCTTCCTTCGCTTGCTTTATCCTGTCCTTAATAACTATACCCAGAAGTGCTACTCCCCCCACGGCAACAATACCAACCACCACCCGAACGAATATTGATATTTCCGCCGCCATGAAAAAGCCTCTGGCCGCCCAGCCAATAAGAGCCAGTATAGACAACCCTATTATGATAAAAAGCGCATTCTGCATTATGTCAATACCTCCTTGATAAGCCTTATTGTAAACTTATCACTTACCTGAATCAAGAACTATCGCTTGCGCTTCCACACCGTACCCTGAGGGGTATCCTCAAGGGCTATGCCCAGCTCTTCTAGAAGATTATCAAGAGTTTCAACCGATGGCGTACGTCTCCATATCTTCTTTGTTCCCTGAGGAACATCTTCCAAGACTATTCCCAGTTCTGCCAGTCTGGCTCGTATTTCGTCAGCCCTTTGCCACTGCTTGGCTTGACGACATCTCGAACGTTCCTCAACGAGACGATTAACACGCTCCTCAAGCTCAGGAGTTGGATTGGCACTTAGAATCAGCGTAGGACTGCCAACGGACGTTTCTGTCGCGACTGGTTTTACTTCGATTGTTTGAATAGGGGGCTTTAAGCCGAGAACATTACGGGCAAGTTCTGGAAGAACGTTCTGAGCCTTCAGGATGCTAAGGCCAGAGTCAGCAGCTTCGTTTATTGCTCGGGCTAAATCAAAAAGAGCCCCCAGTGCCTGCGGGGTATTGAAATCGTCGTCCATCGCCTCAATAAACTGCTTACGGTAAGGCTCAACATCAAGAGCTTTCCCGGCACCTCCAGTTGGGTCATCCCTTGAAATCACTCGCACTAATCTCTCTCTTGCGTTTTCCGCTGCCTCCAGCCCCTCCTCAGAGTAGGTGATGGGGCTGCGATAGTGAGAACTAAGGACAAAGATGCGTATGGCATCAGTACTATATTTTCCCAGTGCCTCCTTTATTGTTATCAGGTTGCCCAGAGATTTGCTCATCTTGTCTTCACCAAGCTGCACTAACCCGTTGTGTAGCCAGTATTTAACAAAGGGCTTGCTGCCGGTGAAGCTCTCCGACTGGGCTATCTCATTCTCATGGTGGGGGAAGATTAGGTCCTGCCCACCACCGTGGATATCAAGGGTATCACCCAGATACTTCAGGGACATGGCACTGCACTCAATGTGCCAGCCCGGTCTACCCTGACCCCACGGGCTTGCCCATGACGGCTCACCAGGTTTTGAGGCCTTCCACAGGGCGAAATCCATCGGGTGCTCCTTCTCCGCCCCGGCTTCAATGCGGGCTCGCGCCATCATAGACTCCAGACTGCGGTGAGCCAATTTCCCGTAATCGGGGACACTCCTTACCCTGAAATAGGCACTACCCTGTGCTGGGTAGGCATACTCCTTATCTATCAAGCCCTGTATCACTTCAATGATTTTGGGTATCTCCACGGTAGCCCTGGGATAAACATCAACCCGCCCGATATTCAGGGCATCCATATCAGCAAAGTAACTACTTGTGTATCTTTCAGCCAGCTCAGAGGTGGTAATACCAAGCTGGTTGGCTCGGTCTATAATCTTATCGTCAATATCGGTAATATTCTGCACATACTTTACCTTATAGCCACGAAACTGAAGGTAGCGCCTGATGACATCAAAGACAATATAGCTCATAGCATGACCTATATGGCAGTTATCATACGGAGTAACCCCGCAGACATACATCTTAACCTCATCACCCTGCGGTGAAAACTCCTCCTTCTGTGCTGATAGGGTATTATATACTTTCATCCCTGCTCCTCGGCGATGGCTAAACGCTTTTCTATCTCCGCTATTCTTCCTTCCAGACTTTCCAGCTTCTCCCATACCGGGTCAGGCAAACTCTCTACAGTATCGGTATCGGGGTTTCTGACCGCTACCACTCATCCCGGTACTCCAATCACAGTAGCATTGGCTGGTACTGAGGTCACCACTACCGAGCCAGCACCAACCTTGGTATTGTCGCCTATAGTAATGTCTCCGATAAGTTGGGCTCCAACGCCGACAACCATGTTGTTGCCCAGGGTAGGGTGGCGCTTTGCCCGCTGGTGACTGGTGCTGCCTAAGGTTACCCCGTCGCCAATCTCTGAAGTTTCACCAATGACCACACCCATACCGTGGTCAATAAAGAATCCCTCCCCAATGTTAGCACCGGGGTGAATTTCTGCACCAGTAAGAAATCGGCTAATATGAGACACCAACCTGGGTAAGACTGGAATGTGCCAACGAAATAGGGTGTGAGCTAACCGATGAAACTGCCAGGCATGAAATCCAGGGTAGGCGGAAAATACTTCAATAGTGTTGATAGCTGCCGGGTCATGCTCAAAGACTGTTTTGATATCTTTTCCAATGCTACCAATAAGTGACATTAAACTAATCTCCTTTCCTAGTCTAAACCCTCTTGCCGCTTTGCCCCAAAAACCGGGGTAAAAGACAGATGCACTTAAGCAACCTAGGAAAGCAACTGGTATCATTTATTTGGTTAATTGCTGAATTCATCTAAGCTGAAATACCTTCTATCAAGGCTACGGC
>DUER01000097.1 GCA_011192075.1 Dehalococcoidia bacterium
CAGTTACAGGTAGCAGTTCACAGCCCCTTATCTGGGAGTGGTTATATTTTAGATGTGCTTCTAATCTAGCACATATTTTAACAAAGTCAAGATAACCAAACGTAACATTACTTACCTACTTTGACCTGCAACCTAGCAACAAAAAATAGAGTGGCAGCGGCTGGGATTGAACTGACCTGCCCCCATAAACTATACCACCTTCTCAGTTAGTCTCACCGGTATAATTACTGGCATTATAGCTTCTGGAGCAGGTGGTCGGTAGTGCAAAGCACTGTGCGGTCGGATTTGATTGTACTCCCTCCGCCATTGCTCAATCAATATCTTTGCCTCGGCGAGATTGGTGAATATCTCCCGGTTAAGAAGCTCATCCCTCAGCTTCCCGTTGAATGATTCTATGTAGCCATTCTCCCAAGGGCTTCCTGGCTCTATGAAGAGTGTCTTGACCCCGAGATGCGTAAGCCAGTCACGAATTGCCTTTGACGTGAACTCAGGGCCGTTGTCCGACCGGATATACCCCGGTATACCTCTTAAGATAAACAGGTCAAAGAGTTGATCAATGACATCCTGGGAAGTAATATGCCGCTCAACCAATATGGCCAGACACTCCCTCGTATACTCGTCAAGAACAGCCAGTATCCTAAATGATTTGCCATCAGATGTCCTCGCAGTCATAAAATCATAGCTCCAGACGTGGTCTTTGTACAGAGGCCTGAGCCTGATGCAGGAGCCATCATTCAGCCACAAGCGCCCGCGCTTTGGCTGCTTCTGTGGCACCTTGAGTCCTTCTTTCCTCCAGATTCGCTCTACTCTCTTGTGGTTCACCTGCCAGCTTTCCTGTCTTAACATGGCTGTCATCCTTCGGTAGCCATATCTGCCATACTGAGTAGCTAGTTCAATGATACGCGCTACCAACTTCTCCTCTCCATCTGTAATATGCGAGACGTATCGCTGAGTCAACCGACATTGCTCTAGTACTTTGCATGCCCGCCTTTCTGAGACGGCTAAACTCTGACAAACTTGTAGTATTAGCTTGCGTCTCTTTGACGGGCTCAAGAGTTTCCCCGGGCAGCCTCCTTCAGGATAGAAATATCAAGAGCTAGATCAGCCACTAGCTTCTTCAGTCTGCTATTCTCTTTCTCCAGCTCTTTGAGTCTTTTGGCTTGCTCTATCCTCATCCCTCCATATTCTCTGCGCCAGCGGTAATAGGTCTGTTCCGTGATGTCTACCTTTCTGCTGGCTTCCGCGGTTGTGGCTCCTTGACTGATGAAGATTTCGACTTCTCTTAGTTTGTTGATAATCTGTTCCGGACTGTAAGCTCTCCTTACCATTTGTGCCCCCTTTCTAATCCTCAGACTAACACTACAACTGGACTAGTTTTTGGGGGGCAGGTCACTGAGGCGCTCATAGATTTCTGTCGCGGGCGAATAGCCCATTTCAAGTGTCCCAAGGAAATTGAATTTGGTCAAATACCCAGAACCTCTTCTGGAAAGGTTAAGAAGTACTTGTTGCGTAAGAAGGAGAGAGAGCGATTTGCAGAGAAGAAGCAACTGCCACCGGCATAATAGGGATTGAGTTAGGAGCCGTTTCGTGTTAAGTAGTTCGTTAACAAAAATGTTAGCAAAATCCATCTCACAACTCATTGCGCAAAATGACGGTTTGTTACCTGTACTGAAAAGGTTCCTTTTTTAGTTGGTAGCGGGGGTTGGATTCGAACCAACGACCTTCTGGTTATGAATCCATACTCGCGCGTTGATAGAGCTGGTTGTTACTCAAAACAGCTTACCTCAAAATGGCAATTGACATGTCCGGCTTCGCGGTGTAAATTACTGATGCCGGTTTTGCTTATTTATATGAAGAAATTCTTTAAGTATTTTGAATAAATAACGGATCCCGAGGTCTTGCAGTGTGGTATTTAGTTGACATGGCAAGAGAATTCGTCAAGAAATGCCATATTTCATTCTCCTACATGGCCATGGCCTGGCTCGACTATCAAGAACCAATCTACTTAACAATAGAGAGGGTACTCCATACCTTATCAAGGTTAAGTTCAAGTTTTATATTAAGATCCGAATCGACTAATAAAAACCCTCTAGTAATTAAGTCAATAATAATTTCACAAAACATCCATTATTATTCCAAACGCCTTCTCTACAACATTATATCTATAAGGGAACGACCACAGTCTATATTTCAGTTCTTGCTCACAATGGCTGCTTGTTCAGTTATAGTTGCAACCATTAATTTCAGTCAGTTATCAGCAGATTATGTAGATTACGAATTATACTCTGCTACCGCAGAACATAATCGAAATAATGCTCCGAGTATTTTATATACACAGGAGAAACAGATCGACAATAAAATAACTGACAGGGCAGCAACCGATTTGGAAAACAATCGTGTATCGGAGCAACTAGATCTAAAAGATACTACCAACGAGCAGCAGGGTTCACTCAATACAATCCAGATACCCATGAATGATAAAAATATGATTCGAGGTGTTACAGTAGCTATCCTCGATACCGGAATCGATGATAATCATGAAGACCTCAGTGGCAAGGTGTTAGATGAAATTGATTTCACAGGGGGTCGTCGTCCAACTGATCGTCACGGACATGGTACTCACATAGCTGGCATCATCGCAGCGGATGCTGATAATAGCCTAGGTGTGATAGGAGTTGCCCCACAGGCAAAGCTCTTAAATGTAAAGGTGGCTGATGATAGAGGTGGGTGTCAAGGATCAGCAGTAGCAGCAGGGATTGTATGGGCAGTAGATAATGGAGCTAATGTAATTAA
>DUER01000098.1 GCA_011192075.1 Dehalococcoidia bacterium
CAGGGCTTCATGGGCCTCGGCCTGGTGGTGGGTATCGCCGCGTTAGGAGTTATTGCGGCCCGCTCCGTGGTTGAGCGACGCCAGCAGATAGGCATATTGCGAGCCATAGGCTTTCAAAAGGGGATGGTGCAGCTTTCGTTCCTGCTGGAGTCTAGTTTCATTGCGCTGTTGGGCATTGCCCTCGGCGTTGCCCTGGGCGCCGCGCTCTCCTACAACCTGATCAACACTGTAGCCGAAGACATTGAGGGAATGAAGTACTCTGTTCCCTGGCTCAACATCGTGGTGTTGGTCATCATCGCCTACGGCGCTTCGCTGCTTACCACATATCTGCCGGCGCGGCAGGCATCCAATGTCTACCCCGCGGAGGCGCTCCGATATGAGTAGCGGTCTGTTGCATGCTGCATTTCAGGAGGTTCGCCTCTGGCAGTGAACCTCAACAGTATGACGTTGCTCAGATGGGCGGACTTGCAGAGACGAAGGGTGCGGGGGATTCTGCCCGGTAGATGGCATCCTTTGTGTTCACTGCATCGGCTGCCATCTTTACATTATGCTCTAGCTGCCTGCGGAAGGCATCCATTACCTCATCGAAGGTCTTGAACCTTTTGGCTATAATTGTTATGGTGTTAGGGTGAATGAAAGCCTGAAGGTTCTGCTTATCGTCCCCCCAGCTCCACCAGAAATGACCATTCTTGAACAGGGTTTCAATAGCTCTCAAGCTATCGTAACCTCAGAGCCTTGTACGGGGATGTTCTCGCCAAGGAAATATACCTGTAAATCTCAAATAAGAAGGTGTCACAGCTAGTGAGATTGCACGAGAAAGTCGCTATAGTTACTGGTTCAACCGGCGGTATCGGCAAAGCTATTGCCACGGGCTATGCCGATGAAGGGGCTTCGGTGGTCATTTGTGGACGACGAGAGCATTTGGCTAAAGACATTGCCGATGAACTGACAGGAAGGGGACGCAAAGCATTGGCAATCAGACTGGATGTGACTAGCAGCGATAGCATCAATAACCTGGTTGACCAGGTCGTGAACCAGTTTGGCAAAATCGACATACTGGTGAATAATTCCGGGATAAGCCCGGTTTGGAAGCACGCTGAAGACACCAGCGAGGAGGTATGGGGCCAGATTATCACTACTAACCTCACCGGGGCTTTTCTTTGCGCACAGGCTGTGGGACGGGTGATGATCAAGCAGAAGAGTGGCAAGATCATCAATATGACATCAGTAGGTGGGAAAGTCGCTCTGCCCCGATTGGTGGCTTACTGTGCCAGCAAGGCGGGCATAGTAATGCTGACCAAAGTTCTGGCGGCTGAGTGGGCGCGACACAACATCCTTGTCAATGGCATAGGACCATCCTTCGTTGAGACTGACTTAACAGCGGGCCTCAGGGCCAATGACGCGATCTACAACAATACCATGTCAAGGAATCCACTGAAGAGGTTTGCCAAGCCCGAAGAGATCGTGGGCACTGCAATATTCCTGGCTTCGGATGAATCGAACTACATAACAGGCCAGACCATATTTATCGATGGAGGCTGGTTAGCTACTTAGAGTATTTATAACAGGCAAATAATGAAGCTGGGTATGAATCATCCTATGGGGCCTCTGGAGTTGGCCACAGGGCTTGACTATTTAATCGTCTGCTCCCCCACTCAAGCCCTTTGACTATGTCGATCCCCTTCTCTCAACGGTGAGGATAATAATGGGCACGGAGGAGAAGGAGCGGACTTGCTTTAACACCTCTAATCCACTCTAATTACAGCCGCATCACCTTGCGCCAAACCTCCACAAATACCACATGCGCCTATACCACCGCCCCTTCTTCGTAATTCATACATCATTGTTATTAAGATACGAGCCCCGCTTGCTCCAACTGGATGGCCAATCGCTATAGCCCCCCCGTTAGGGTTAGTCTTTTCCATCAGTTCCTGCCATTTAGCTTCATTTCCATCGGCCAGTACTTTGGTCGAGACCAATGGCATTGCGGCAAATGCTTCGTTTATTTCAATAACAGATACCTCGTCTAAACTAACCTTAGCCTTAGACAAAGCCTTCTGTACTGCAATCCCAGGGACTGCTGACAGTTTGGCTGGTTCCCTGGCAACGCTAGACAGAGAGAGAATGGTAGCTAGTGGCTTGATACCCATCTCCTCTGCCTTGGACCTTTTCATTATTGCAAGTGCTGATGCTCCTGCATCTAATCCTGGAGAATTTCCGGCAGTACAAGACGGACTCTCATATATGGTCTTGAGTTTTGCCAGACCTTCCAGCGTCGTATCCGGCTTGGGGAAATCATCCTTGCTAAAGATTACAGGAGGCCCTCTTCTCTGCGGAACCTCTACGGGTACCAATTCATCCTCGAACTTTCCAGCTTTCTCGGCTGCCTGGTATTTCTGTTGAGACCCCACTGCCCACATGTCCAGCATTTCTCGTCCGATCCCATATCCTAGCGCACCCTCACCCGCATCTTTTGCCATGGAATTAAATCCTTTATACATTATGGGATTAAGATGATCTACCATCGTAAGTGGCGTTAACCCAGATCCCCAGCGATGTCCATTAACCACGACAGGGGTATTGCTCATGTTTTCTGCCCCCACGGCCATACAGGTTTGCGCTTCATCAGCCAGGATTGATCTGTATCCTAACTGGACGCAAACCAAAGATGAGCAGCAAGCTCTATCTATAGTGAGAGAAATCAAATCATCTGGTAAGCCTGCCTTTAGCAGAGCCTGTCTTGCGATTACATTGTACAGGAGTGCTGCTTCTGACTGTATGCACATCCCGTAGTAAAGCTCGTCTATGTCGCCACCCTTCATTCCCACACGCTTCAAGCATTCCTGGATTGCTATAGCCCCAAGTTCCGAGCTGTGCATGTCTCGTAACACTGATCCAAACCTACTGAATGGCGTTCTTATTCCACTCACAATCACGACATCATCTTTTTCAGTCATCTTACTCCTCTAATTAAAGCACTCAGATAGCTCGGAGAAGGGTTAGGAAGGATAGTCATACCAACCCTTGCCCGACTTTCTCCCTAATCTTCCCGCTTTGACCAGGTCCACTAGACTTTGGGGCGGTCTGAACCGTTCCCCGAAAGCCTTTGCCAGACCTTCACATATTGGCACTTCAATATCCAGCCCCGAGAAATCGGCTAACTCAAACTGACCCATGGGATGACCGAGAGCCAACTTGAGTGTCTTATCTATATCCTCTTTTGTGGCCAC
>DUER01000099.1 GCA_011192075.1 Dehalococcoidia bacterium
GTACCTTAACCTTATAGATAAGGTTTGACTAAGGATGGAGTTAGTAAGATTAAGATGAAGGAGAGCCGGATATGGTATTAGAAACTTCGCTGTTTAATCTCTCTTTGGTTTCATCTAATACGGTTTTCCCCAAAAGCACTATTTGAACCTTCCTTGGTTTGGTGTTGGCACCAGCAGTATCAGTCATGTCTTCTTTAACCTGAGCCACTTCTGGAAGTGTCCTCATCACATCAATCAAATTTATAGGCTCACGCAGGAAGACTATGATTGAAGGACTATTAGTCTCAGGTATAATCTCAGTGCTTTCAACCTCGGGTAAACTGTCAAGGTAGGTCACAACTCCCATTATTTTCGTTATGTCTATCGGAGGTAAGATTTCCAGTTCCCAATCCGGCTCACCTGTACTTTCTCGGTCCTCAGTCTGGATTAGTTCCACGAATTCATCGCGTCTCTCATCCTGCTCAATGGTTACAGTGCTAGTTTCTTCTGCAGGGTGAAGCAACTCATTATGATCAAACTCCTCTTCTAACCCTACTACCTGCTGCTTAAGGCTTTCAAGTTCTGACAAAAGATGGCTGTATAGTTGATGCGCGAAGTTGCTTAGTTCATGTTTAATCTTTTTTTCCTGATTCTCCAGCAGTAACTCTGCCTCCCGCTCAGCCTCAGCTTCGATAGCTGCCGCTTTTTCAGTAGCAATATTTATAATTTCAGCCCGTTTTTCTTCAATTATCTGTTGAGCCTGCTCTTCTGCTCTGGCTATTATCGCATTGGCCTCATCTTTAGCTCGCTCTTTGGCTTCTGCCTTAATCTCCTCGGCCAACTTATCAGCCTCGGTAACTGTTTTCTCAGCAAGTTTGGTAAGTGACAAGAGATGTTCCTGAGCCTGGCCCGCTGTATCCTGCTGGCTAATAAGCTCGCTAATGAAAGACACTACCTGCTCCTCGTCTAGGCCGTTTTTAACCCTCCTAAACTCGGTCCCCCCAAACTCAACAAAACCATCCTTATCATTATTCTTTCCCATGACTGTCCTCCTCTCGGTACTGCACCTAACCCTACTACACTTAATCATAGCTCATGGAAGCTGAATGTAAATAGGTAAATAGTGATATGTTAAATAGTAATTTAGTCCTTGTCGGGGGTGAAAAGACCGGGTTAGCTGACAGCTATGCCATGATCCTTTGAGAAAAACTACTTCCAGTGTAGGGGTTAGGGTATGAATAACTGTTGGTATAATTAACTTTTAATGATTTAATAATACTATCGAAGTCACCAAGTAATCCCGTGACGCTTGTTCATCTTGCCCAAGAATGGCATAAAGCTATCTCAGAAGACATATGTGCTTGTCCGACTGACTTGGCTCGATACTTGGATGTCGTCCTAGAGGTACGTGTGACTCAGACGCTACGACTTCAGAGGCCGTCTCAAACGGGAATTACTTAAACACGTACGATATTCATTGGCTGAATACAAAGAGTTACACAAGGGCGAATTAGGCGCATTTCGGGACCGCACTAGAGAGAGTATCTGTACTCACCTTCTGAGACTGGGAATAAATACTAAAATGGTTATGCGCGGTCGGGCTAAGGAGAATATCGGGTTTTCTGTCTATAGGTGAGACTATTCCCTCGGCTTGATTGATATACCTGACGGATCCCATCCGTTGGGTCAACATAACCCGCTTCGCAAAGAGCGAATGCACAACACACTACTGTACTGACTTTGGAGTACCCGACCCAGGCTAGAAACAAAGTTTCCTAAGCTGCAAATCAAATCGGTCTATAAGAAATCCTTTCCGTTGGTAGACACCGTAGTTGATTTGGAGTGGAAGGGCAAGGACTCAGGCTTGGGGATTATCAGCCGTCTGAATGGTGACATTTTACTAAAGCAACCAATAATGAGGAGTCGTGGTGTGAAAATCTCGAATATTTTCCGCGTGGGTAAGCAGAGGTGTCTTGGCGTAAAAAAATCAGTGCTTTTAGTGAATCTAAGTGTTGGATAGTATCGACCAAGCGGCTTTCTCCTTTACCTCCTTTAGATACAGAGCTGTGGGATTGCTAGCAAAGGATAGCTTAAAATTTACTCGCTGATTGGAATAGTACTTAGTGGTGGCTGGTGCCCTTTCTGGTTTGTGTGACTTATATCATATATAAGGCGGTCAGCTCTTAATATTATTAAGGCAACGACTAAAAGGAGGCAAAGCCTATGCTGTAAAAGCTGGAATTTTGTTAAATACAACTACAAATCTATTAAATAGGAGGAGAAATTAAGTTTCTCATTATCTAAAAGAGTAAGTATCAAATTCCACCCGAAGCCATTCCCAGTGTGATGGACGGCGCAATGGCTTGGAAACGTAAGTATGAAGGGAAAATGGAACAGTTATACGCATTTGCAGGTATGCAGGGTGGTGGGGGAATTGCAGACGTAGACCCGATTGAGGAGCTAGATACCATGATAGCAGAGTTACCTATGTCACCCTTTACGGAAATAGAAATCTATCCTTTAACAGATGTGGAAGTTGCTTGGCAGCGAACCAAACGAATTGCAGAAGCAATGGCTAAGGGTAGTAAGGGATAGATGGGGGGTTCTGCCATACGAGGGTTCAAAATCCATGTCACAGGCCGTAGTGTCACCAGAGATGCTACGGCCTTTACTGTGAGAAAGGCTAACACTGAATCTCGAATATTCAGAAGCACGTACCTCCCCAAACCCCCAACTACATTCCGCACGTGTAATTAGTCTGCAATAGTAATCCTAATCCTATCTTCAAAGCCTCTCATCACTGAGTGGCTTTTTGTTTGGCTAAAACTGCTGAGATGGTATTGACAAACTCCCAAGACAGGACTATACTCAATTCCCAACATGTGAGATTATTTAAAATAGTATAGTGGCGGTTTGAGTTGTCCTACGATATCAGGGATGTTAAGAGTGGAGTATATGCATGAAA